>NZ_SCOH01000014.1 GCF_005503445.1 Chitinivorax sp. B
AACACAAGGGACTGCCGCCACCCAAGAACTACGGTGCGGACATTTCAACACTCATTCGCATGATCGAGGCGGGGGAACTTTGATCCCGTTTCAACCCACTTTTACGAATACCCCATGTAAAAAGCTTTGGTGTGACATTGAACAGGTCGTTGAGCGGCACGTATGCTGCTGTTCAGCATGTAAGGCAGGAACAACGATGGGCAGGCACTACCGAGGATGGCAATTCGTCTTGGCTGGCGTGGTAATGGTCGTTGGACCAACGGGGGGATGGGCGACGGAACAGCCGGCGACGGCCAATCCACCCTCGACAGGCAGTAAGCGGATCGAAGTGACGGGTAGTCGTATCAGCGACATCAGTGATCGTCTCAATGAAACGGCAGGCAAGATCATTGTTGGCCGTGACGAATTGGACCGATTTGGCGAGAACAATGTAGGCAGCTTGTTGAGGCGGCTGCCAGGAATCAGCTATACCGGCAAACCGGGGCGCCCTGGCGAGATCAAGATGCGTGGTATGGGTGGCGGCTATACGCAGATTCTGATTGATGGTGAAAAGATGCCGCCACGTGCCGGTCGGGCAGCCAGTGTCGATATGCTGCCGGTGGATATGATCGAGCGGATCGAGATCGTGCGTAGTGCTGTGGCCGAGCATAGTGCACAGGCCATTGCCGGCACCATCAACATCGTACTGAGGGAAGATGCCCGCAAAAGCTTTACCACCCTGCGAGCAGGCGTGAATGGTGAAGCGGGCCACTTGTCACCGCATCTGTCTTTTCAGAAGAGTGGAAAAGGTGAGGGCGTCAGTTTTACCCTGGCTGGGTCCATCAACCGCCGCGCGCTATTTGATGACGGCAGTGAAACCACGCACAGCCAGGTTGCAAATGGTGCGGTACTGGAAGACAGGACAGAAACCACCAGCCGTCGTGGCCATGGTGAAGATGTCAGCCTGTCGCCACGTATCAGTTGGCGTTTGAGTGGGGGACATCAGCTGTCGCTGACCCCCTATCTGCTGGCGTCGCGTTCCAGCACACAGGGTGATGTCACCTTGGATCAACGTGTTGGCATGCCCGTTTTTGCCGTGGCCGATCAGCAGAACAAGCGTCGCAACCAGATGTGGCGGCTGACCGGTAACTGGGTCCATAAAGCAGCAGATGGTCAACGTGTAACGGCCCGTCTTGGGGGCTATCAAGGCTTGTATCAAAGCGAGCGGCTACGAACAGAGCGGGATACTGCCGGCCAAGTGACCCGGTTGGTGGATGACGATGGCAGCACACGGTATCAAGGGGTATCGTTTGCCAGCAAGTGGAGCACCCCATGGGGTGATGATCACACCTTATCGGCCGGGCTGGATGGTAGCCTGAGCCTGCGGCGCGAACAACGTACCATTCTGGAAAACGGCCAACCATCACGCTTGGAAGATGGTGCCCAATTGAATGCACGTGAACACCAACTTGCGGGTTTTGTACAGGATGAATGGGAAGTGTCGTCCACCTGGTCGTTCAATACCGGCGTGCGTTGGGAACGTGTGCAATTGCAGGCTGATGACCATGGCAATACCCGCCGCAACGATAACCAGGTATTGAGCCCAAGTCTGCATGCCTTGTGGCGTTTTGATGACGAGCACGGCCAGCAACTGCGCTTTAGCGTGGCACGTACCTTCAAAACGCCCAATCTGTCTGACCTGAGTACACGGCTGGTGGAGTCCAACAACAACAGTCCAATCAGCCCCGACGGTGTCGGAAATCTGGCGTTGCAGCCAGAACTGTCCTGGGGGTATGACCTGGCCTATGAGCGCTATCTACCGGAAAACGGGTTGCTGAGCGCCAACCTGTTCTTGCGAGACATTCGTGATTTGATTCGCCATCGCACTACCTTGCAGGGTGGTCGTTGGGTACGGCAGCCCATGAACGTTGGCAAAGCACGTAGTTACGGTGCCGAACTGGAAGCCAAGACCCGGCTGGACACCTGGCTGGCACCACTGCCGGCAATCGAGCTGAAGGCGAATTACAGCAGGTTGTTTTCGGTTGTATCTGATCTGAACGGGCCGGATAACCGGCTGGACGAGCAACCCAAGCAATTGGCCAATCTGGGCGGGGATTATCGGTTTGTCTCATTACCCATCAGTGTTGGTCTGAATGTGAGCTGGACGGATACCTATCATGTACAGGCCAGTGAACAGCAGCGGGTGAAAATAGCCGCCAAGCAAACCACGGACTTGTATGTTGTGTGGCATGCCAATCGTGATACCAAGGTACGGGCGACTGTCGGGAACCTGGAACAACGTGACCAGCGCCGGAATACCACCAGTACCAGCGCAGATGGGGTGGTCACGGAAAGCGGGTTGCTGGACCCAACCCGAATGAATTGGAGTATCTCGCTGGAAACGAAGTTTTGAAGCGGCAGGCCGGGCGGTGAGATCGAACGCCATACCAAGCCGCCTGGCATGCACATCAATGGGCTGGTTTGGCCAGTTTGCCATTCCAGAAGGCCGCTGCTTCCGCCAACGCAATCTGTGCCGGTTTCCGGCCGGTAATTGCCTGCTCCGCGGCCAATTGCAACTTGCGTAACATGGCGTTGGCGTCAGGCAACCCGGCTACATAGAGGGTACGGATGTGGTGGGCGTTATCGGCCGCCACGCGCACAGCCAATTCAAATGCGCCGGCGTGGCTGCTGGTGCGCTTGAAGAAGGGGTCATCCACCGCGCCCTTGCTGGTGGGGAAGGTGCCTGCCAGTTTGGAGAACGCCAGCTGGTTATCGTCATTGGTCAGAAACTTGGCAAAGTTGACTGCTTCTACCATCAGTTGGTCATCCACCCCCTTGGGAACCGCATAGGTGAATAGCCACCCGCCGGGTGCAATGCCAGTCGGGCCAAGTGGCGAGGCCGCCACGGCAGTTTGCCGATAGATGAGGCCGGCATTGTCGCGGGTGCGGGACAACGCTGCCGGGGCCGTGGCCATCATGGCGAGTCGGCCGCTGTTATAGGCGTCGATGTTCTGCTGGAAGTTATCCTCTGCAAACAATTTTTCTTTCATGAGCGCACCGGCACGGTAGGCATCGGCAAACCGATTCAATAGCTCGGCATGGCGCGGCGTGTTGAAGGCAGCACGGCCGTTTTCTACCACAGGCAGGCCTTCCTGCAGAAAGATGGAGGCAATTTTGCCCAGCGGTGGTGCCAGCCCAGGTATACCTGTCTTTTGCCGAATCTGCTTGGCGTAATCCAGTTGGGCTTGCAGGGATTGTGGTGGTTTAGCGGGGTCGAGCCCTGCCTGTTTGAATAGCGCGGTGTTATAGGCGATCACATCCGCGTTGTTGTAAAACGGGATGGCCCATAGTTTTCCGTTGAAGGTGACATCTTGCAGCGCGCCGTCCAGATACCTGGCTTTGTCCGCGCCCAACGCATTGTCCAACGGTCGCAGCAAACCACGCTGCGCGGCGTTGTAAGCCCAGGGGACCTCCAGATTGGCCAGTGCTGGTGGTTTGCCAGCACCAATTGCGGCCATCAGCCGGGTTTCGAAAGCGTCCCATGGCACATCCACCCACACTACGTCGATGTCAGGGCGTTGTTGTTCGTACTGCTTTTCCAGCGATTCGAAGTAGGCGGTGAATTTGGGTTTGAGCGAGTTGGTCCAGAATTCCAATTGGACTTTTTCTGCTGCAATGGTCGGGCTGGACAGACCGGCCAATAGCACGAGACCCAATAGCCAATTGTGGGAGCCTGACGAGGCACGACGCATGAGGCGGCCTTTCGTGAAGAGAATTTGGTATTGGATTGGTATGCTAATTCAAGCTGGCGGAAATGGCGAGCGATCGAATCTGATTGTGCATGGAAATTCTGATAATTTTTTTTAGAACATGTTGTTGGGATTGGGTGTGTGAAAAATTCATGTTTCCACCACGCTGGCAAGCAGGGCTATCCTGCCTGGGTCAGCATGCATAAATACAGACCTGTATGACACAAGCTGCTGCGTATTTGGCAGATCAAACCCTGATTGCACTCTACTCTGGAATCTGTGGGTGATCAGGGAAAACTGTATGGTGCCCAAGTATTGACGACTTGCTCAGGCGGCAGGCGGGGTGGTGGTGGTGCGATTGGTCTTGTCTGGTGCGCTGGTGGAGATTCGGCTATCGCAGCATTGCCTGGTCTGGCAGAAGCCAGTGTTTGGGGGGTATTGGTTTTGACGCCGGCCAAACGTGTTTGACGTGCTTTCAATGATGAAATTGCCGCGCTACCTGTGTTGGCTTTAGCTGTATGCTGCTTGCTGACAGCCTGTGCGGGGGCAGGGCCACTGGCCAGTGACAGGGTCAGTGCCAAGGTGATAATTGCCGGTTTCATGGTGACATCTCCATTTGGGGGCAATGAGGAACGCCGGCATCCGGCAACCTAGCCCTGTTTCTTCGGATCAGGACACTCGCAGTCGGCTTTACCTTTTTTCTTGGCCGTGGGGGCAGGCTTCTTGATCGGCGCCTTGGTGGCCGGTTTGCCGGATTTACCGGGTTTGCTGCTGCGCGATTTGCTGGCCATCTGACTGGGCAATTTGGGTACAGTCTCGGTGGATTGGCTGGTTGCAGGGTCGTCCATGACGACGGATTCATTGGAGCCTGGACGGATATCGTCACGCACCCAGTCTCCAACTTTCAACGAATTGTTGCCAATCACCCGGGCAATGGCAAAGCGTGGCTGTACCTGCATGATCTGTAGCACCGGGCGAGGGCGTTCAGGCAGGCCAAGCGGTTGATAGGTGTCCGGGCTGAATACTGGGTTACGGGTATCCTTGCTGTAGGCTAGCAGGCGATCGCCAGGGCGCAGGTTATGAATACTGCCGGCCGCGAGGTAGGCGGTCTTGCCTTCCAGCTTGGCCAGTTTGGTTGTAAACGGCAGGCACTGTAGTGTCAGCGCGATCTGTTTCGCGGCTTCTTCCAACGTCTGATTCACGATTCGACCGTAATCGTGGTTGTTGAAACCGGCAGAACCCAGACTTTGCTGCCGATTCAGCACGACCTCCCCTTGTGCTTCTTTGGCAATACGCTGCCGATCCAGTAACACGCCAGTCGCACCGTCATGAACGAAATATTCCAGTTCAACCCGCCGTTGTGAAGGGCGTTCACGCACGCCAGCACCCAGTGGCGTATTGGGCAATTCAACACCCAACGCCAGGGCATTGCCGACATCCGTATTCAATCCCCAGTAATAGCGTTTGCTGGTACCGCTGATGCCGGCATCCAGTAATCGGCCGGTGACTACAAACTGGCTTTCATGATTGACAGCCACTTGTTGGATCAACGCCCCGGGTGGCATGGATTGGCCTGCTGCCGGTGAGGGATCAAACACGCTGACACCAGCATTACCTACCGGGAAAACACCTGGCTTGCCAGTCAGACGCCTTATCAATTCGTTGGCCAGATTCTGGCTGGGGTTGTCCCAATCGCCGGCTTGACCTGGTTGGCTGATCTGGAACGGCGTCACGACCACGGTCCGACGCAATCTCGGGTTGCCAGCATTGCAGTTAGGTAGTTCCTGACTGGCTGAGGAAGCCATGCTACCGGGGTTGGGCATGCTATCGTCGAAGGTGGCATCTACTTCCACCATCAACAGATTGCGGTCGACCCATTCCCGTTTGACATGGTGCTGGGTCGGGCGACGTATCGGCTCCAGATTGAGTGTCTGTTGATCGGGCTGACTTATCGACTGATTGCCGCTGATACGGACTCCAGCTTCGATGGCGGCCTGTTCCAGCGCATCGGCAATGGCAAGCTGCCTTGCCTGATCACGGGTACCAACATCCAGTGCGGCCATACCGGTGGCCGTAATGGTGTTGGCTTGTGTTGGTTGACAAATCAACAAGCAGGCAGTGGACAACAGGCCAGAAAGGCCAAACGGCACTGGAATCTTCATTCGGTGCGACTTCCCGTTACGTGCCTTGACTGGGCACCCATTAGCCGTCGGGGCCAGAATCAGTCGGCGAAATAGAAGTTGCGATTATAAGCCGGCTGATTGGCAGTCAGTTGAATCGTTGTGATGGGTGTGCCGATAGCAGGAACTGAGGCTTTGGTGACGGTGCTCTGAGCGGTGGGGCGTAGTGCTGAAACCGGCAGATTCTGGCCTGCAACCGGGGTTGTCACCGGTATACGCCAGAAATCACTCGGCAACTCTACCTCCACCTCTGTTTCATAGCTGCCCTCTGCCATCGGCGTTACGCTGACAATGCGTGCGCCCCGCAAAAAGCCATCCAGGTAGATACGGAAACTGTCGTTCTGGGCGATCAGTGCCGCCACGGTGGTGTTGCCTTTGATGCGCACGCCATAGATCTGCTCAGCCAGTGTCCGGTAGGCATCCAACTTGGCGGCACGCATTGCCAGTAACCGTTTCTGACCTGCCGTGTAGCCCTCGAATGCGCTCATCGTTCCATAGCCGGTTGCGCTGAAACGCAAAGGCTTGTCCTCGATTCTGGTTGATGACCCGAGCCGGAAGCTGCCACAACCGGCCAGGGTGGTCAGGGCGATCAGCATGATGAGGGGTTTCAGGAAAGTGGGCATGGCGAACTCCTTCAAAACAGCGGCTGCCTTGATAAGGTTGGCAACATGAAAATCGATCCGATTGCAGTGATGGTTGGCGGTAACGGGCCGCCCTGCAAGGCCTGCAGTCCAGGCTGATCTCTTCATCGACTGCATACTGAAAATCTTGAGTGAAGTTGGCAGGTAAGCGCTCTTTATTTATAGGTGATTGTCCGGGTTGATCCGGTGTTTCCCGTACGGTATGCCCCGTCGTTAATGTGCCACTTTGCAAACCTTCGCTATCTCTTTCATTCATAAGACTTTTCGGTTTTGGTATATTTGCCGTAAGTATTTGTTGTGAAAAGAGAAAATGGTCTGAATCAAATTGACCGTGCTCATTTTTTCATCTATAGTGGGAGAAAGTGGGGGAAAGTGGAGCAAAGTGGGTTACTTTCCCTGAAAGGTGGTGTCCGGTGGTTGGTTTGGCGGGGTACAGAAAGTAGCCTGCCGCACACGAAGGATCATGCATGTTCAGTGGCGTTTCCACGCTCAGTCTCGACGATAAGGGTCGTCTCTCGGTGCCAGCCAGGCACCGTGATGCTCTCATGTCGATGTGCGCGGGCCGCCTGGTGCTGACCTTGTCGCCGGATGGTTGCCTGCTGGTGTATCCGGAGGCCAATTGGCTGCCGGTACGGGATCAGATGATGCAGCTGACCGGTTCACGGGTGGCAATCGCCCGCATGGTGCTGGGGTTTGCTGAAGAAGTCGAAATGGATAAAGCCGGTCGGGTGTCGGTCAGCCGTACGCTGCGTGATAAGGCCCGGTTGGATAAGGATGTGTCGTTGGTGGGTATGGGTAAGAAGTTTGAATTGTGGGATGCGGCGAAATTTGATGAATTGACCCAGGCCACCATGGATATCCCGGCTGATGAGCTGGCCGTGCAGATGGAAGGTATCTCCTTGTGACCGATGCGAATGGATTTGTCCATCGCACGGTGTTGTTGCAAGAAGCCGTCGATGCATTGGCAATCAAGCCGGATGGTATCTATGTGGATGGAACGTTCGGGCGAGGTGGGCATAGCCGCCTGATTCTGTCGCGGTTGGGGCCCAATGGCCGCCTGATCTCGTTTGACAAGGATCTGCAGGCGATTGCCGAAGCGCACACGATTGACGATACGCGCTTCACCATTGTGCATAACGGTTTTACGCATCTGGAACGTGAACTGGCGCAGTTGGGTATCGAGGTTGTGGATGGTGTCCTGCTCGATTTGGGTATCAGCTCGCCACAGGTTGATGATGGGTCGCGTGGCTTCAGTTTTCGTTTTGATGCGCCACTGGATATGCGGATGGATACGACCCGCGGGGTGACGGCAGCTGAATGGTTGGCCACGGCGCCGGAACAAGAAATTTACAGAGTAATCAAAGAATATGGCGAAGAGCGGTTTGCTAAACAGATTGCAAGAAAGATTGTTGCGGTTCGAACGGAGCGGGCAATTACCACCACCCGGCAGCTTGCCGAGGTCGTGGCGAGCTGCGTCCGGAGCCGCGAGCCGGGTCAGGATCCGTCGACGCGAAGCTTTCAAGCTATACGGATTCACGTCAATCAGGAGCTTGAGGAGCTTTCGCTAGTTCTGCCTCAGGCGATGCGCTTGCTGCGAGCGGGAGGGCGTATGTCGGTGATCAGCTTCCATTCTTTGGAAGACCGCATCGTCAAGCGGTTCATGAAGGACGCCGCCAACGAAGACGACATGCCAAGCCGCTTGCCGATTCGTGCCGCTGACCTGAAAAAACCACCTATGCACATTATCGGCAAACCAATTCGCCCCAGCGAGGACGAGGTCAAGGCCAATTCCCGTGCTCGTAGCGCAATTCTGCGTGTGGCAGAACGGACGGAGAGCCCATTGTGACCCGCCTCAATCTGCTATTGCTGGCTGTCTTGATTGCCTGTGCGTTGAGTGTGGTGACCTCGCAGCACAAGGCACGCAAGCTGTACATCGATTTGCAGAAGGAGCAGTCGCTGGCGAAGCAGTTGGATGTGGAGTGGGGTCAACTGCAACTGGAGCAGAGTACCTGGGCGATGCATTCACGGATCGAATCGATTGCCCAGAAACAACTGAACATGCACGTGGCCGATAGTACCCGGACCCAGGTTGTGCCACTGACGGCACCAAGGGCGGTGGCGCCGCCCGCAACTGCGGCGCCCAAAACAGAGGAGGTGTCGGCAGCCCCGACACCAGCAGTCAATACGCAGTAACGAATTCATGTACACGGCCAATTCCAACCTCAATGCCCGTTTACCCGCATGGCGCAGCTACGTGCTCATGGCCGCGTTGGGTGCGGGCTTTGCTGCACTGGTAGGACGGGCGGTCTATTTACAGGGTTTCAACCGAACCTTTCTGCAGGAGCAGGGAGAGGCGCGCTATAGCCGCATGATGAAGTTGGACCCGGTGCGGGGCATGATCACCGACCGTAATGGCGAGCCGTTGGCCATCTCTACACCTGTCCAATCGATCTGGGCCAGTCCGTCGGATATGGAAACCCTGCCTAATGACGAGCAACTGGCCAAGTTGAGCAAGTTGATTGGCGTGAAGGCGGGCGATATCAAGAAAAAGCTGTCGGACAACCGCAAGAAGGACTTTGTCTATTTGCGTCGTCAGTTGCAGCCAGAGGTGGCCGAGAAAGTATTGGCATTGAGCATCCCCGGGGTGTTCAAGATGCGGGAATACCGCCGTTATTACCCGGCAGGAGAGGTGTTGGCGCACGTGATCGGTCAGACCGGTATCGACGATCAGGGGCAGGAAGGTATCGAACTGACCCGTAACGAAGTGCTGGCGGGTAAGGCAGGCAGTCGCCATGTATTGAAAGATCGTCGTGGGTACATTGTGGAGGACGTCAGCAGCATGGTGAAACCTGCTGATGGCCAGACACTGACTTTGTCGATCGACCGTAACCTCCAGTATCTGGCGTTTCGTGAGTTGAAAACGGCAGTCGACACCAATAAGGCGAAAGCTGGTGGCGTAGTGATTCTGGATGCCCACACAGGTGAAGTGCTGGCATTGGCCAATGTGCCAACCTACAACCCGAACAATCGTGGCGTGATCGACATGGCACGTAAGCGTAACCGGGTACTGACGGACCTGTATGAACCCGGCTCGACCATGAAACCGATTACTGCCGCTGCCGCGTTGGAGGCTGGAACATTCAAGCCCAGCACCGTGTTGAACGTGGCAGGTGGAATGACGTTTGGCAAGTACACCATTCACGATGCACACCCGCATGGTGCACTGACTGTGGAGCAGGTCATCCAGGTGTCGTCCAACATCGGTGCTGCCAAAATGGCCTTGTCGCTGGAGCGCGAGTACTACTACGACTACCTGCGGTCGCTGGGTTTCGGCCAGCCGCCACATACTGGTTTCCCCGGTGAAGCCGCAGGGCGTGTCCGGCCCTGGAAGACAATGAAGCCAGTTGAGCAGGCCACTATGTCCTATGGTCATGGCATCTCGGTCAGCCTGATCCAGATGGCGCGTTCGTACATGATTTTTGCGAACAATGGTGAGATCAAACCGATCAGCTTCCTCAAACAGGTGGCCCCCCCTCCTGGCAAACAGGTGATTTCGCCGGAAAACGCCGAGGCAGTCAAAAAGATGCTGGAGATGGTGACCCAGCCGGGTGGTACAGCCACCCGCGCCCAAGTGGTGGGCTATCGCGTGGGTGGCAAGACGGGTACCGCCAACAAGCTGGAGGGTGGTGGCTATTCAAAAAGCAAATATGTGGCGAGCTTTGTCGGCATCGCCCCAATTTCCAATCCACGTCTGATTGTCGCTGTGATGATCGATGAGCCAGGTGGTGGAACCTATTATGGTGGCACCGTGGCCGCACCGGTGTTCGCTCGGGTCACGACAGGCGCCTTGCGGGCACTGGGCGTGCCGAACGATGCGCCTGTGAACAATATCATCCTGCCGGATATCGATCCGCAGGAAGCAATAGAGGGGACGATGTGATGAACGTACGTCCATGGATGGAACAATTGGCCCAATTGGGCATTCCGATAAAACGGGTGGTGGCAGATAGCCGCCAAGTCAGACAGGGCGATGTATTTCTGGCGTGCATGGGTGAATACCGCGATGGCCGTGCATTCATCAGCAAAGCGATTGCGGCCGGTGCGGCAGGGGTACTGTGGGACGACGTCGATGGTTTTGCATGGCAAGCGGAATGGGATGTACCACACCAACCGGTGACCGGCTTGCGTTGGCGTGCTGGCGAGATTGCCAGCCATGTGAATGGCGACCCATCACAGTATATGGCCGTGATCGGTGTGACGGGTACCAACGGCAAGACATCGATCACGACCTGGCTCAGCCATGCGTTGACCAAGCTCGGCGTGCGTACGGCTGTCATTGGTACCGTGGGGAACGGTTTTCCGGATGCGCTGGAAAGCACCACTCACACTACGCCTGATGCCGTTACGTTACAAAGTCGCTTAAAGACATACCATCAGCAAGGTGCTGCAGCTATTGCGATGGAGGTGTCTTCGCATGGCCTGGATCAAGGCCGGGTCAATGGTGTGGCATTTGATGTGGCGGTGTTCACGAACCTGACTCGCGATCATCTGGACTACCACGGCGATATGGCCAGCTACGGCGAATCCAAAGCCAAGCTGTTCAAGTGGCCCGGGCTTAAAAGAGCTGTGATCAATCTGGACGATGCGTTTGGTGAGAAATTGATCGCGCAGGTACGTGAGCGGGGTATTCCTGTCTGGGCTTATGGTTTGCGTGCGGGCGAGTTGCATTGCCGCGAACTGAAGGTCGATGAAAACGGCATCCGTATGACTGTGGTGACACCCGTTGGCGAGGTGGTGATCACCAGCAAACTGTTGGGTTTGTTCAATGCCTCCAATCTGCTGGCGACACTGGGTGCGCTATTGGCACAAGGCGTAGCCCCAGCGGAAGCGGGTTTGGTCTTATCGAACATCGATGCTGCACCAGGTCGCATGCAGCGCCTGGGGGGCGGCGATAAGCCATTGGTGGTGGTGGACTATGCCCATACACCGGATGCGCTGGATAAAGCGCTGGCAACCCTTCGTGAGATTTTGCCGGCACATCGCAATCTGTATTGCGTGTTCGGGTGTGGCGGGGATCGTGACCCGGGCAAGCGGCCATTGATGGGTAGCGTGGTATGCCGCCAGGCTGATATACCGGTGGTGACTAGTGATAACCCGCGTACTGAGGACCCGGATGTCATCATCGAACACATCCGGGCTGGAATGAGTTGTGATTACCGCGTGGAAGTGGATCGGGCCATGGCCATCCGCTGGGCGGTGGCGAATGCAAAAGCCGGGGATATTGTATTGATCGCTGGCAAGGGACATGAGGATTATCAAGACGTGCAAGGTGTGAAAACTCCGTTCAGCGATGTCGAACAGGCTCGTGCAGCGCTGACCAGGCCCGCGGGAGATCATGCATGATCGACCCAATTATGATGTCGTTATCAGAAGCTGCAGCAGCACTGGGAGGCAGTACTACTGCCCCTGAAATCGGGTTTGCGCGCGTCACCACAGATAGTCGGGCGATTGAGCCTGGCGATCTGTTCATAGCGCTGGAAGGGGAGCGCTTCGATGCCCACGATTTCGTCAAAGGTGCATTGGCTGCAGGTGCGGCAGCGGCAGTCGTCAAAGCCTCTTGGGAGGGAGGAGACGACTTGCCGCTGATCCGCGTGGACGACACCCACCGCGCGCTTGGTCAGCTTGCTGCTTTTTGGCGCAGTAAATTCACGTTGCCGATGGCGGCTATCACAGGTTCCAACGGCAAGACTACGGTCAAGGAGATGCTGGCGAGTATCTGTGCCGCCGCCAGCAGTGAGCCGGAAGTACTGGCGACCCGTGGCAATTTGAACAACGATATCGGCGTACCGTTGACCCTACTGCGCTTGTGTTCCGAACACCGCTTTGCCGTGATCGAAATGGGTATGAACCACGTTGGCGAGATCTGCTATCTGACCAAGATGGGCAAGCCAGATGTCGCGCTGGTGAACAATGCGGCTGCTGCACACCTGGAAGGATTGGGTACTGTCGAAGGCGTCGCCCGGTCCAAAGGGGAGATTTTCGACGGGTTGGGGGAGCAGGGCGTGGCCATCATCAATGCCGACGATACCTATGCCCCGATCTGGCGGGAGCTGGCTGGTACGCACAAGCAGCTTGCCTTCGGTTTGCAGCAAGGCGACGTGCATGCAACTTTCAAATTGGCTGTGTTCGATAGCGAGCTGACATTGCATACCCCGGCAGGTGATATTTCGCTGAAGTTGGGTGTACCGGGCCTGCACAATATACGGAATGCGTTGGCTGCTGCCACTGCTGCATTGGCTATGGGAATTGGTCTGCCGGATGTCAAGCGTGGTCTGGAAAACTTCGCAGGTGTCACAGGCCGTTTACAGCACAAGCAAGGTCGTCATGGCGGGGTGGTGATTGATGACACCTATAACGCTAATCCAGCCTCTATGGCTGAAGCGATTGCGGTATTGGCCAATCAACCCGGTACTACCTGTTTCGTGATGGGGGATATGGGTGAGATGGGGCCGGATGCACCTGCCATGCATGCTGAAATCGGCGAGCTGGCACGGCAGAAGGGTATCAAACAGCTGTATTGCCTGGGCGATCTGACGACAGAAGCGGCCCGTGCCTATGGCGCTGGTGCCCGGCATTTCAGTCAGATCGAAGCGTTGCTGGTGGCGTTGAACGATGAATTGGCAGCCGGTACTGCCGTGCTGGTGAAAGGGTCTCGTTTCATGAAAATGGAACGGGTAGTGGATTTTTTGACCGCGCGGGCAGGGACTTAAAACGATGTTGTTGCTGTTGACACAATGGCTTGCGAATACCACGGATATCCGTGCCTTCAATGTATTCAACTATTTGACGTTGCGCGCTGTGTTGGCCATGACCACCGCGCTGGGTATTTCGTTGTGGATGGGGCCCGTGGTCATCCGCAAATTGACAGAAATGAAAGTGGGCCAAGCGGTACGTACCGATGGTCCGCAAACGCACTTGGTCAAGGCAGGTACGCCTACGATGGGTGGCACGTTGATTCTGCTTTCCATTGGTATCACCACTGTGCTGTGGGGTGATCTGAGCAATCGCTATGTATGGATCACGTTGATTGTCACCATGGCAACCGGTGTCATTGGCTTTGTCGATGACTATAAGAAGGTGGTCTACAAGGACCCGAAAGGGTTGTCGGCCAAAGCCAAGATGTTCTGGCAGTCGGTGATTGCATTGTCAGCAGGTGTGTTTCTGGCGGGCACCGCCAACTTGCCGTCGAATACCGAGTTCATTGTGCCGTTTTTCAAGCACATCGTGTATCCATTTGGGCCGGTGGGCTTCGTGGTATTGACCTATCTGGTGATTGTCGGCAGTTCCAATGCTGTCAACCTGACGGATGGCCTGGATGGTCTGGCGATCATGCCAACGGTGATGGTATCAGCAGGTTTGGCGATTTTTGCCTATGCCGCAGGCCATGCCGTGTTTGCCAAATACCTGGGTTTACCACATATCCCGGGCGCAGGTGAATTGACTGTGTTCTGTGCCGCCATTGGCGGAGCGGGCCTGGGTTTTTTGTGGTTCAACGCCTACCCGGCTGAAGTATTTATGGGCGATGTCGGTGCATTGGCACTGGGTGCGGCGCTTGGCGTAATTGCAGTGATCGTCCGTCAGGAGATCGTACTGTTCATCATGGGTGGGGTATTTGTGATGGAAGCGGTATCGGTGATGTTGCAGGTGGGGTCGTTCAAGTTGACCGGCAAGCGCATCTTCCGGATGGCGCCCTTGCATCACCACTATGAACTGAAGGGCTGGAAAGAGACACAAGTAGTGGTTCGGTTCTGGATCATCACCATTGTTCTGGTGCTGATTGGTTTGTCGACCTTGAAATTGCGGTAAAAGCGAAAAAGACATGGGCATGTACTCTGGCAAACAGATTGTGGTGTTGGGTATGGGCGAGACTGGTATGTCAGTCGCCCGCTGGCTCACGCTGCAAGGCGCAAAAGTACGCGTGGCCGACAGCCGTGATGTACCGCCCAATCTGGACAAATTGCGCAGCGATTTCCCGCTGTCGGAGATCCATACCGGTAAATTTGGCCCGCAAACCTTTGCAGGTTGTGATCTGGCTGTAGCCAGTCCAGGCGTGCCGTTGGCGACACCGGCGTTGCAGGCTGCCATGGCGACCGGGGTTGAGATTGTTGGCGATATCGAGTTGTTCGCTCGCGCGATCGACGGCTGGCCCAGTAAGGTGATTGCCATCACGGGTGCCAACGGCAAGACCACCGTGACAACACTGGTTGGAGAAATGTGCAAGGCAGCCGGTCTGCATACTATTGTGGCAGGCAATATTGGCTTGGCGGTACTGGATGCGTTGACTGACCTGGGAGACGAACGGCCAGATGTGTTCGTGCTGGAGCTATCCAGTTTTCAGTTGGAAAGCACTTCGACATTGAACCCGGCTGCATCGACTGTACTGAACGTCACCGAAGACCACATGGACCGCTATGCCGACATGAATGCCTATGCGGCAGCCAAGGCGCGAATCTTCGCGGGTAATGGCGTGCAGGTCATCAATCGTGAGGACGACTACAGCCTGCACATGGCATTGCCTGGCCGCAACGTGGTCAGCTTTGGGCTCGACAAGGCTCAGGGGGCGCAGGACTTCGGCCTGATCAAGCGACATGATGAGTTGTGGCTGGCACAGGGTGACGAGGCTCTGCTGAGCACCAACGATATGCAGTTGACGGGCCTGCACAATGCAGCCAATGCCTTGGCGTGCTTGGCACTGTGTCGTGGTATCGGTCTGCCGTGGGAGCCATTGCTGAGTGCGCTGCGTAGCTTCAAGGGCTTGCCGCATCGGGTAGAGTGGGTGGAATCGGTCAACGGTGTCGGTTACATCGATGATTCGAAAGGAACCAATGTTGGCGCCACGGTGGCTGCACTGAATGGCATGAGCCAAAAAGTGGTGCTGATTGCCGGTGGGGATGGTAAAGGCCAGGATTTTTCGCCCTTGCACGCTGCGGTTTCACATGCTTGCCGTGGGGTGGTGTTGATTGGGCGAGATGCTCGTCAGATCGAGTCAACACTAAACGGGCTGGCGCTGCCGATTCAGCATGCCAACACTATGGATGATGCCGTGCGACAAGCAACCGAGCTGGCCCGTGCTGGCGATGTGGTGTTGCTGTCACCTGCATGTGCCAGTCTGGATATGTACCGCAATTATGCACATAGAGCGGAAGTCTTCATTACGGCGGTGAAGGCATTACCAGGAGCGCGCGGATGAAGCTCTACACCGAATTCCGCAAGCAGAAAGCCGATGCCACCTACGACAGGTTCGTGTTCTGGGTGACTTTGGGCCTGCTCGCAATCGGTCTGGTGATGGTTTATTCCGCTTCGATTGCATTTGCAGAAGGTGACAAAGATACCGGCTTCCGGTCCACCTACTTTCTGATGCGCCACGGTATTTTCCTGGCAGTTTCGATAGGGGCAGGTTTGTTGGCATTTCAAGTGCCGATGCGAACTTGGCAGCAGTATGCGCCTTATCTGTTCCTGATCGGCTCGGCCTTGCTGATTCTGGTCCTGATCCCGGGGATTGGGCGTGAGATCAATGGCTCGCGTCGTTGGTTGGGGTTGTTTGTGATCAACCTGCAACCATCTGAGTTGATGAAATTTTTTGTCGTGCTGTATGCCGCTGATTACACGGTGCGTAAAGCCGCCTACATGCACAGCCTGGTCAAAGGGTTCTTCCCGATGTTGATGGTGATGTTGGTAACGGGAGGGCTGTTGCTGGCTGAGCCGGATTTCGGTGCTTTCGCCGTGATCACCGCCATTGCCATGGCTGCCCTGTTCCTGGGCGGTTTCAGTTGGCGCTTGTTTGCAGGGTTGGTGGTATTACTGGTGATTGGCTTTGTCGCCATCGTGGTGATTTCACCTTATCGCTACGCGCGGCTGGTGGGGTTCATGAATCCGTGGGCTGACCCATATGGCAAGGGTTATCAGTTGTCGCATTCATTGATTGCCTTTGGGCGAGGGGAATGGATGGGCGTGGGCCTGGGGGGGAGCGTGGAAAAACTGTTCTATCTGCCAGAGGCGCATACCGACTTTCTGCTGGCGGTGATTGCTGAAGAGCTGGGTTTTGCCGGTGTATTTATCGTATTGATCCTGTTCTGTGCGCTGGTACTACGTTGTTTCCAGATTGGGTTGCAAGCCAGCCGGCTGGATCGAGATTTTTCTGCCTTGGTGGCGCAACTGGTCGGTGTTTGGCTGGGTACCCAAGCGTTCATCAACATGGGCGTGAACATGGGCCTGTTGCCAACCAAGGGCTTGACCTTGCCGCTGCTGAGCTTTGGTGGCTCGGGCATCATGGCGAACTTGGTGGCACTGTCGGTCTTGCTGCGCATTGATTGGGAAAACCGCCAGCTCATGCGGGGGTATTCGGTATGAGTGGGCGTACGATTCTGATCATGGCTGGCGGAACCGGCGGCCATGTATTTCCGGCATTGGCTTTGGCCGATGCAATGAGGCAGCGCGGCTGGCAAGTGGTGTGGTTGGGTGGTGCCGAGGGTATGGAAAACAAGCTGGTGCCACAGCATGGCTACCCGATCGAGACGCTGAAGATTGCCGGGTTGCGTGGTAAAGGTCTGGTAAGGCTGGCCGTGATGCCATTGATGTTGTTGCGAGCATTTGCGCAGAGCATCGGTGTCATCCGAAAACATCGCCCAGCCGTTGTTGCTGGATTTGGCGGCTATCCAGCCTTTCCGGGTGGGATGATGGCCGCGTTGCTGGGCAAGCCGCTGCTGGTGCATGAGCAGAACTCGGTGGCCGGCTTGACCAACAAGGTGTTGTCGGCCGTGGCCGATGCAGTGTTAACGGCGTTTCCAGCTGCGTTCAAGCAGGGCGGCAAAGTCCGAATGGTGGGTAACCCGGTCCGCAATGCCATCGCGCAGATGCCGACCCCTACAGAACGTTTTGCTGGTCGTACCGGTCCCTTACGGATTCTGGTGGTAGGCGGTAGTTTGGGTGCGCAAGCGTTGAACCAGCATGTACCAGCCGCTTTGGCCTTGTTGCCAGAGTCGGAACGGCCACTGGTGACGCATCAAGCAGGGGCGAAGCACATTGATGATTTGCGTACTGCTTATGCCAAAGCGGGTGTGTCGGGTAATACCGTGCCGTTTATCGACGACATGGCGGCCGCCTATGCCGAGGCTGATTTGGTCATTTGCCGAGCCGGGGCGTTAACAGTGGCAGAGCTGGCAGCAGCCGGTGTGGCCAGCATTCTGGTGCCATTCCCGCATGCGGTGGATGACCACCAGACTGGCAATGCCAGGTATTTGGCAGATAACGGTGCAGCAGTGTTGATGCCGCAGAACGAGTTGGACGCGCAGCGGTTGGCTGCGCTGATGAAAACATTGAATCGAGACAAACTGGGCGCCATGGCGGAAGCGGCGCGCCGGCTCGCCAAACCGGATGCCACCGAAGAGGTGGCCGCCGTGTGCCTGAGCTTGGCGGGGGAGAAAGCGTGAAACACAAGGTCAAACATATTCATTTCGTGGGCATTGGTGGTGTCGGCATGAGCGGCATCGCAGAGGTCTTGCTCAACCTCGGCTTCAAGATCAGCGGCACTGACTTGGGCGACAGCCCTACTACGCGCCGCTTGCAAGCCGCCGGAGCCACCGTGTTCAAAGGCCATGCAGCCGAACACATGCATGGTGCCGATGTCGTGGTGACATCCACAGCGGTGAAGGTGGACAACCCGGAAGTGTTGGCAGCACGTGAAGCCAAGATTCCAGTGGTACCACGCGCCATGATGCTGGCCGAGTTGATGCGATTACGTCAGGGCATTGCCATTGCTGGCACGCATGGCAAGACCACCACCACCAGCCTAGTTGCTTCGATTTTGGGTGAAGCTGGCCTAGACCCGACGTATGTCATCGGCGGCCGGCTGGAAGCTGCAGGCACCAATGCCAAGTTGGGCACGGGTGAGTTTATCGTGGCTGAGGCGGACGAGTCGGATGCGTCGTTCCTGTACCTGAATCCGGTGATGTCGGTGGTCACCAACATCGATGCTGACCACATGGATACGTATGACCACGATTTCGGCAAATTGAAACAGGCGTTCGTCGATTTCATCCAACATTTGCCGTTCTATGGTCGTGCGGTGTTGTGTGTGGACGATGAGCATGTACGCGCCATCATCCCATCCATCACCAAGCCCATCACTACTTACGGTTTGAACGAAGAAGCCGAAGTGCGTGCAACCGATGTACGCGCAGTGGGCGAACAAATGCATTTCACCGCCAGCTGGAAGAACGGCAAGGTGCACACCATGCCCGTCGAGTTGAATCTGGCTGGTTTGCACAATGTGCGCAATGCGCTGGCTGCAATCACCATTGCACTGGAAGCAGGAGCTGAACCAGCTGCCATCCAGAAGGCATTGAAGGAGTTCCGCGGTGTAGGCCGTCGATTTGAGCGTTATGGCGAGAGGTACTCGCCGAATGGCGACATCTTCACATTGATTGATGATTACGGTCATCACCCGGTGGAGATGGAGGCGACATTGAGTGCGGTACGTGGTGCCTATCCGGGACGCCGGTTGGTACTGGTCTTCCAGCCACACCGCTACACCCGTACTCGCGATTGCTTCGAGGATTTTGTACGGGTGCTGTCGACCGCGGATGCATTACTGTTGACTGAAGTTTATGCCGCCACCGAAACGCCGATAGTGGCGGCGGATGGCCGTGCCTTGGCACGTGCGGTGCGTGTGGCGGGCAAGGTGGAACCCTTGTTTGTCGAAAACGTGGCGGATTTGCCGAGTGCCGTACTGGAGTTTGTCAAGGATGGCGATGTGGTTGTGACAATGGGGGCGGGTTCCATTGGTGCCGTGCCTGGCAAGATCGCCGGTGACGGACGATAGGCCAAGTAAATGCGAGGCCGCCAGCTTGCCCAGGCCCCGATGGCACCCCACGTGTCGTGGCGGGCAGGGGGGCAGGCCAAGTTAGCCATTTGGCCGGCAGATCTGGCGGATTTGCAGGCTGGCTTGGCAAGCTTGCCAAGCAGCGAGAAAGTGGTGTTCATCGGTGCCGGCACCAATCTGCTGGTGCGCGATGGTGGGTTTGATGGCTGTGTGGTGTTCACTCAGCCTGGCTTGAATGGGTTGAAGCTGGAAACGGCCCCCAATGGTGCGCCAGGCATATTTGCCGAAGCAGGCGTCAGGGCAGCGATGCTGGCGGATTTTGCTGCCGGGGCCGGTCTGACTGGCTTGGAGTTTCTAGCAGGTATTCCTGGCACAGTCGGTGGGGCGTTGATGGGCAATGCAGGCTGCTTCAGCTCGGAAACCTGGGACGGGATCGTCGATGTGTTGACATTGGACCGTCAGGGTGTGCTGCGCCAGCGCCCAGTGTCGGATTACCGGGTGGGTTATCGGCAGGTGAGCCGATACGACGGTCAGCAGGAATGGTTTGTGGGTGCTTGGTTTGCATTACGTCAAGCATCTGGCGGTGAGGCACGTGCCACCATCGCCGAGTTGCTGGGGCAACGGGCGCGCCAGCAACCGCTGGATCAACCGAATGCCGGACGGGTGTTTCGTAATCCACCGGGCATGATGGCAGGTGAGTTGTTGAGACAAATGGGATTGCCCGGTAAACGCCGTGGCGAAGCGAGTTTTTCGCGCCAGCATCCGAACTTCATTGTGAATCGGGGTGGCGCGCGGGCTGCGGATATCGAGGCACTGATTACCGAGGCGCAGCAAATGGCAAAAGCACAATTCGGCATTGCGCTGGTGGCAGAAGCCACCATCATCGGTGTCTGTTGAAAGGTCGAGAGCGATGGATGTGAAGCAATTTGGCAAAGTGGCTGTGATCATGGGTGGCAAGTCAGCAGAGCGTGAAGTGTCGCTGATGAGTGGCGGTGGTGTGCTGCAAGCGTTGTTGTCGAAAGGGGTGGATGCGCACAAGTTCGATCCAGCAGAAAAGCCGTTATCGGCACTGAAGGATGAAGGCTTCGATCGCGTCTTCCTGATCCTGCACGGCCCGTTCGGTGAGGACGGCACCATTCAGGGCGCGCTGGAAACCATGGGTATCCCCTATACCGGCAGCGGCGTCATGGCGTCGGCATTGGCAATGGACAAATTGCGCACCAAATTGGTCTGGCAGGCATTGGGCTTACCGATCCCGAAATTCGTGCTGCTGAACGAAAACAGCGATTTCGATGCAGTCGAGCGTGAACTGGGCCTGCCATTGTTCGTGAAACCTTCTACCGAAGGTTCCAGTGTCGGTATCACCAAGGTCAAGGCGCACGGCGAACTGAAAGCGGCATTCGAAGAAGCACGCAAGTACGACGAAGTGGTGTTGGCGGAAGCATTCATTGGCGGTGGTGAGTACACCGCAGCGGTTCTGGATGGTGAAGTATTGCCTAGCATCAAGATTGAGCCGGCGACGGAGTTTTACGACTACCAGGCCAAGTATTTCCGTGATGACACGGTGTATCGCTGCCCAAGTGGCCTGTCGGCGGAAAAAGAGGCCGAGGTGGCAGCGTATGTGAAAAAGGCTTTCTGGGCGATTGGTTGCAGCAGTTGGGGGCGAGTGGATTTTCTGATGGACGAAGCTGGCAACCCGTCCCTGCTGGAAGTGAATACGGCGCCAGGCATGACCAGTCATAGCCTGTTCCCGATGGCGGCCAAGGTAAAAGGTATGAGTTACGAAGATCTGGTTGTGCGCGTGTTGTCCACGGCACATGTTGGTTAAGGCGGTTTGGTGAGAAAGGGCAGGCAAGCGTGAGGAACGGGGTAGTTCATGTGGGATAAGCCGCAACTGCTCATGTGGTTGGCCAATTTGCTGTATGCGTTGGCAGCGCTGTTGTTCATGTATGCCTTGCTGTTCGTGCTGATCAATCTGCCAGTGTTTCCGGTACGGCAGATTCAGGTCAGTGGTGATTTGCATCACATTACGCGGGAGCAGGTGCAGTACATTGTGCGGCATGAGCTGAAAGGCACTTTCTTCACGCTGAATCTGGATCGCACCCGCAAAGCGTTTGAAAAGTTGCCTTGGGCTCGTAATGTCAGCATCCGCCGTCGTTGGCCGGACCGACTGGAGATTGCGTTGGAAGAACACAGCGCGTTGGCGCGATGGGGTTCATCGGCACTGGTCAACACTTATGGCGAGCTATTCGATGCCGCCAGTAACGACAACCTGCCTGTGCTGGATGGCCCTATGGGAACGTCTGCCGAGGTATCGAAAGGTTATTTGGAAATACGCGACATGCTGGCGCCGATTGAACGGCGGCCGATGTCGGTGACGCTTTCCGCACGGCGTGCCTGGAGCGTCAAACTGGATGACGGCACATTGGTGGAAGTGGGCCGCGAGAATGTGAAGGCACGGCTATCCAAGTTTGTGGCGGCTTACCCGCGCACCTTGGCCGTGCTCAACCGCAATATCGAGTATGTCGATTTGCGGTATCCGAACGGATTTGCTGTACGTATGCCGGACTTCAAGCCGGGACCTGCAAGAAAACCGGGGGCGCCAGTCAGACCCAAACCGGCGGCTGGGCAGAGGAAGGCCGCGTAAGCGTGAAAAATTCTGAAAAGATTCTGGGAGTGTAGTGCCTGTGAATAAGGTGAAAGAGAACAAGAACCTGCTGGTGGGCCTGGATATCGGCACATCAAAGATTGTGGCGATCGTGGCCGATGTCCAGCTCGATGGTCGCATCGAAATCGTTGGCATGGGCCAGGCACCGTCGCGTGGCTTGAAAAAAGGTGTGGTGGTCAATATCGAATCCACCGTCACCGCCATCCAGCGTGCGTTGGAAGAAGCCGAGTTGATGGCAGATTGCAAGATTCGTGAAGTGTTCACCGGCATTGCCGGCAGCCATATCCGTAGCTTCAATTCGCACGGTATGGTCGCCATCAAGGATAAGGAAGTCAGCCAGGCCGATGTGGATCGAGTGATCGAAACTGCCCGTGCGGTCAACATTCCGACTGACCAGCAGATTCTGCATATCCTGCCGCAGGAGTTCATCATCGATGGCCAGGAAGATGTGAAAGAGCCATTGGGTATGGCGGGTGTACGGTTGGAAACCAAGGTGCATATCGTCACTGGTGCAGTATCTGCGGCGCAGAACATCATGAAATGCGTGCGTCGTTGTGGCCTGGAAGTGGCGGATCTGATTCTGCAGCCATTGGCCAGTGCACAGGCGATTCTGTCTGAAGACGAGAAAGATTTGGGCGTGTGCCTGGTGGATATCGGCGGCGGAACGACCGACATCGCGGTGTTCACCGGTGGGTCAATTCGCCATACGGCAGTGATCCCAATTGCCGGTGACCAGATCACCAACGACATTGCCATGGCACTACGGACGCCAACCAAGGAAGCAGAAGATCTGAAGGTCGCCCATGGTTGTGCGCTGCGCCAGTTGGCTGACCCGAACCAGATGATTGAAGTGCCCGGAGTGGGCGAGCGTGGAACTCGCCAAATGTCCCGTCAGACCTTGGCCGAAGTGATCGAGCCACGTGTCGAGGAGCTGTATTCGTTGATTCAGGCCGAACTGCGGCGGTCTGGATTCGAAGACCTGCTGTCCTCTGGCATTGTCATTACCGGGGGCTCTGCACAGATGCAGGGTATGGTCGAATTGGGTGAGGAAGTTTTCCATATGCCAGTACGCTTGGGTGTGCCGCAATACGTAGGTGGGCTGTCCGAAGTGGTACGCAATCCGCGTTTCTCCACCGGTGTCGGCCTGCTGATGATGGGCAAAGAACAATATACGCGTCACCAGACGTCACGCCTGACCGGCACGGGTTTTGCAGCCGTGTTCGAGCGCATGAAGGCATGGATACAAGGGAATTTTTGAATTTTGAGATTGGTATTTCGTTTATTTGGTTCTAAGGCGCCAGCTGCGTCAGTAGGTGGCAAATTGGATTAACAAAGGAGAGGCATAAAAATGTTTGAAATTGTTCAAGAGATCGCTCCGGTCGCCGTCATTAAGGTGGTCGGCGTGGGGGGCTGCGGGGGGAACGCAGTCGATCACATGATCAATGCAGGGGTGAGCGGTGTTGAATTCATCGCCTGCAATACTGACTTGCAAGCGCTCAAACGCAGCAACGCCACGATCCAGTTACAGTTGGGCGCCAGCCTGACCCGTGGTCTGGGGGCGGGCGCGAACCCGGATGTTGGTCGTGATGCAGCCCTGGAAGACCGCGAGCGTATCGCGGATTCGATCCGTGGTGCAGATATGCTGTTCATTACGGCTGGCATGGGCGGGGGGACAGGCACTGGTGCTGCACCGGTAGTCGCACAAGTCGCGAAGGATCTGGGTATCCTGACTGTCGCTGTGGTGACCAAGCCTTTCCAGTTCGAGGGCAAGCGCTTGAAAGCGGCGCAAGCGGGGATTGAAGAACTGTCCAAGTTCGTCGATTCGCTGATTGTGATCCCCAACGAGAAGTTGATGGAAGTGCTGGGTGACGATGTCTCGATGAAAGATGCCTTCAAGGCCGCTGACGACGTATTACGCGGTGCTGTAGGGGGGATCGCCGAGATCATCAATGTACCGGGTCTGATCAATGCTGACTTTGCTGACGTACGTACCGTCATGAGCCAGATGGGCATGGCGATGATGGGTTCTGCCTATGCTTCCGGTGTAGATCGTGCCCGCATTGCGGCAGAACAAGCTGTGGCCAGCCCGCTCTTGGAAAACTACAACTTGACCGGCGCACGTGCCGTGATCGTCAACGTCACCGCAGATAGCTCGCTGAAAATGCGCGAAGTCAATGAAGTGATGGAAACGATCCGCGCGTACTGCACTGACGAAACCGAAATCATCTTCGGTGCGGTATTTGATGAAGAAGCGGGTGAACAATTGCGTGTGACGCTGGTGGCAACCGGTATCGGTGGTCAAGGTGCCGCTCAGTCACGCAATCAGCCCAAACTGCAGGTGTTGAAAGCTACAGGGACTGATAGTGCCGGCGGTTCGGAATGGGACCACTATGACACCCCGGCTGCGTTCCGTCGCAATCGTGGTGAACGGGCTGGCTCGCTCGGTTTTGGCGCCAGTGCGGCCACTGCGGAATCCACGCGGGTCGCACCGAACCTGGAAATGCTCGACATCCCGGCATTCTTGCGCAAACAGGCTGACTAACCGTCGGTTGTAGGTAGCCTCTCCAAATTGACCCCTGCCGGCGTACCCGGTCGGCAGGGTGTTTTTCCCGTGTTTTCTACGCACTTTCGTTCCGATACTTCATCGGCACATCCCGCACCGTCGCTGTCAGATTTCCACTGTTTTCACGACCAAGCATGCTTGTTCAGCTAGCGGGGATGCCTCTCCACAGGCGAGTTGTACAAGGGTTGTTTATAGTGTTTTCAGTGGTCCAATCTTTGGAGTCAAAGTCATGGTGTGTTCTTTGTGCCGTCAATTGTGGTCGTTGTTATTGCTGATTGTTACCTTCATACCGTTGTCGGCTCATGCTGACGATGCCGAAACAATCTGGTTGGCTGCTTCGCAGCGCATGCTGGCAGAACGGGTTGCCAAGGCATGGGTACTGCAGGGGCTGAGTATCAAAGAGACAGAACCGGCAAAGCAACTGGAGGCTGCCGTCACGCAGTTTGATAGCCAACTGGTCCTGTTGCAGACACTGGGTGATGCAGAAGTTCAGGAAAACTATAGCCTGCTGAATCAGGTCTGGAATGACTTCCGTTTGTATTTCAAAGGAATTCCAAGGGTTGAAACCGGTAAGGATTTTGCTGATAACAATGAAGAGCTGGTTTATCTGACCCAAAAGGGTGGAGAACTATTGCAGCAGAAATCCAAGGTGCCTGCTGCCAAGCTGGTTGGTCTGGCGGAAGAAATCGCTGCGATTTCCCAACGCATGGCCAAGCTGTATCTGCTGCAAAGCTGGGGAGTCAAACAGCCTTATCTGGCAAAGGATCTGGCCAAGGCAAGGAGAGATATCAAGCAGTTGGTCGGCAAACTGAAGGTTGCACCGGAAAATACGCAATCCACTCGCAGTCAGCTTGAGCTGGTGGAAACACAATGGTTGTTCTTTGATCAAGCAGTGGAGGCTCTGGGGGCCAAACGCAATGACCGAGCCCTGATCACCAATGTGGCGACGACCAGCGAACGCATTTTTCAGGTGGCTTCTGATCTGGCAAAGCAGTATCAACGATTGGCAAAGAAGTAGATGGAACGAACATGGGCCCCAATGGGCCCAAGTAGGCTGATCAATATCGATCGGTAGAAATCAATTGGCGGATTCAGCTGCAGCCAGCAGGACGCATAGCGATACACCCTCTGCTGCCTTGCTGATCTCTTCCAGATCAGGGAAGCTCGGTGCAATGCGAATGTTACGATCTTCCGGGTCTTTGCCACCTGGGAATGTCGCGCCAGCTGGGGTCAAGACGATGCCGGCTTCCTTGGCCAGCTGTACGACGCGTTTGGCGAGGCCAGCAGGGACATCCAGACTGACAAAGTAGCCGCCCTTGGGCACGGTCCAGGTGGCTACGCCCCATTCACCCAAGTCACGGTTGAAGATCTCAATCACCTTGTCAAACTTGGGTTTCAGAATGGCGGCATGCTTGTTCATCAATGTAGCCAGCCCCGCTTCGTCACGTAGGAAGCGTACATGGCGCAGTTGGTTGATCTTGTCTGAGCCAATGGTACGTTGGTTCATGCGTGCCAACAGCCATTTGACATTGGCTGGCGAGCTACCAAACATTGCCAAACCTGCTCCGGCCAAGGTGATCTTGGAGGTGGACGAGAACACATAAGCACGGTTCGGGTTGCCGTGGTGAGCACAACGCTCAACAATATTGGCGATGTCGGCTGCTTCGCCACTCAGGTGATGTACAACATACGCGTTGTCCCAGAACAGCCGGAAATCTGGCGCGGCGGTTTTCATGGAGGCCAGACGCTCGATAACCGTATCGGAGTAGACGGTACCGGTCGGGTTACTGTATTTCGGCACGCACCACATCCCCTTGATGGTCGGGTCGCTGGCCACCAGCTTTTCCACGGCATCCATGTCCGGGCCCTCTTCATTCAGTGGTACGTTGATCATGCGGATACCGAACTCTTCACAAATGGCGAAGTGGCGGTCATAACCCGGTACCGGGCACAGAAAAGTGGTGTGTGCCGCTTGCCAAGGGCCGTTACTGTCGCAGGTGCCTTTCAACAATCCGAATGCGACACAGTCGTGCATCAATGCCAGGCTGGAGTTATCCCCAATGATGATATTGTCTGCGGTGACCCCCATTACCTTTGTAAACAACTGGCGTGCCTCAGTCAGACCTTGCAGGCCACCGTAGTTGCGGCAATCGGTGCCATCCGCTGCGGTAAAGTCGTTGGCGCCAGGTAGTACCATCAACTCGGCAGACAGGTCCAACTGATCGGACGCCGGCTTGCCGCGCGCCATGTTCAGGGTGAGGCCTGCCGCTTTCAGCGCGGCATAGCTCGATTGGAGTTGCTCGCGCATTGCGCGCAACTCGGTAAGGCGGGGAGAGGGAGTAGCAGCCATTTGCATTACCTTTCGTGAACAAATCGGGGCCGCTGCACAGAGCCAGAGAACGGATCGTGAGCGAGAATCAACCCATAATGATAAGCAGCCGAACGGCTTGCCTCAAGCATTGCACGATCTGATCATGATGCAATGCTTGTCCGGAATTGAGTGAACTAGCATTGGCGCGGCCTGGTAGGTTATGTCGATTTGGCAGATAGTGCAGGGATGACAATCAATGGGTCATGGTTGCCGCCAATCCGCCAAATACCAAGCGCGCGTTGATCTGGCTGCCCTGTGGGGATGTAATATGGGCATGACGCCACATGTGGTGCTGATCATTCGATGCTGCCGTGCCTGGAGGCAGATATAAATCAATGCCACCCAACCCACATTGGGCATCGATGCGCTCATTACCTTCCAGCATGGCCCAATCCAGGGATATGGCACCAATCCCTACCCGCAACATTGCTGTAGCTGGTAAATGGCTCAGTGAGATATCGCCACACCGTAATCGGACATCTACATGCTGAGCACAGGTATAGCCGGTGACCTCACCTATGCCCCCGTGAATGATTAGCGCACCGTCACCTCCTTGCAGTGTCAGAACTCCTGCTAAAAAATGAGCTTCCACCCGGATATGGCGCGGTAGACACAGTTGTACAGAAATCGGTCTGGATTGATGATAGAAGAGATAGTTCCATAGATTGCCGGCACGGTAATACAAGGTGCTGCCTTCCCGTTTGAGTTTGGCAGGCTGCAAGTGTCGTTCTGCTGATACGGCTAATTCTATTTCGTACTCAGCATCAAAACACAACAGCAGATTCCCAAGAATGTTGGCATCAATGCGTAGGGATTGGATGCCCGCAGCTGGCACACGTTCAATTCGATCTGGTACCTCGATCGGTGTTAATGAATTCATATGGCCTCCCCTTTGGCAACTGGCCATTTGGTTTTAACAAGGTCATGCATGTATTACGAATGTGATCTACTTGAGTTCGAATTAGGCTTACTCTAGACCTATTTTTATCATTCTGCTGTGAAGAAGTGTGAATAGGTTAAACGAAACCGAACAGAGTTCCGGACCTCTATTCGGTAAAGATTACCCTATTAACTGCAGGTTAGTGACATGGTGATTCGTGCCGGGCGTGTCGGCATTTTATTGACGGCAATCATTTGATAGTTACCAGGCTGAAATGCAATGGTGCTGTTATTCGCCTGAAACCAAGTAGCGGCGCTATCTGCCGTAACCGGAATGCCATCACGGAATAAACGGAACGCAACCGGAAAGTTGGATTGACCCATGGCATTAATGCTGCCGTTATAACTGGCATAGCAGGTATCTGTTGTCAGCCGTGGCAGGCCATTGCCATTCATATCGAGACTGCCCGATGCATCGCTTGGTAGTGCCATAGCCGCTTGACTAACACAAGCAACAAACAATGTGCCACTCAATACTTTGAATAAGTGACGCTGAGCAATAAGAATATGCGTATTCATGATTCAGTTCCTTTTCGTCAATGAAGTGATATTGACCAACACGGTTGCCTATTTGTCTGATAAGGCGATTGCATTGGTAGTTGATATACGATGACGTCTGGAAACTGGATTAATACATGTGGCAATTGGTAAGTATGTGGTTGGGCTGAACAGGTTAACCTGCCAAGAGATAGCCGCATGAAAGGCTGCTTTAATTCAGTGTCAATGCGAATGCCATGAAATAGTTTGATGTTACTGGCGTATCTGATAGGTGTTCTAATTAACCAACAATTGGCTTAGGTGATTTTTCAATGAACCGACTGTATTTATGCAACCGATGTTATAAGAAAGGTTAATGCAGACGGGTTCAATAGCGGTAGATTTTAGTCTACATGATAATAATGAGTATCAGATAGTAAAAAGGAAAACCCCGCTTAAGCGGGGTTTTCCTTTGACTGATTTGAATCAACTAAGTGATTCGACTTACTTGTCTTGCTTACTTAACTTTACGGCGACGTGCACCCAGACCCAATGCACCCAGACCTAAACCTAACAGTGCGATTGATGCAGGTTCCGGTACCTTGGAATTGAAGGTGTTGTTACCATCAGCCAGGAAGTGGAAATCACATACTGCACTTGGATCGGCTGTATTCAAGCAGAACATGCCATTCATCGTACCGTTTGCACCATAGACAGGCGTGGTGCCTACTACTTCGTCAGACGGGTTGACGGAGTTAAATGGCGAACGTAAGTTGCTGTTAAATTCCATGCCAATGCTCATTGATTGGATGTCGGACAGGAAGAAACTGGAGTCTGTGAAATGAACATTCACACCAAGCTCTGAACTGCCAGTTGTCTGATGGGACATCACACCACCATCATCATCCCCATCATCCAATTTCTGATCTAAACCTAAGGCAGGGAAATCGCCAGGGCGACGAAGTGTATTATTGGTGATGTTGGCTGTCTGGGTAACAACTGTACCCTCCAGAATCATCGTGCCATCATCGTAATCCTTACCAGTCTTGTCATTGGAGTTTTTGTCGCCATAAAAAATACGAACCCAGCTTGGCTTGGTGCTATCCAGATCAAAGACCGCCGTTGCGCCACCTACGCCCGTACCCAGTTCCCAGAACGAAGCCTGGATTGTGAATTCTTTGCCAGGGGGTGCTTGGAATGTGTTGGCACCAAACTTCAAGACAGCTAAAGATGCTTGATATACCAGTTGGCTGGAAGTCCCATCTGGCAACGGTGTGAAGTTACCGATCGAGCCAATCGATAGGGCGTTACCAGGCAACCAGTCGAAGGAATCAATCAGTTGAGGAGCATATGCACCACCAGCCCCATCCATGTCAAACATAATAGCATTAGCTGCAAAAGCACTGCTGGAGAGGGTCAAGCCAGCGGCAATTCCCAGAGCCAGTTTCTTGAGTTTCATGTTTAACTCCTTGCGAGTAGTTGTGTGTTCTTTCAGAGGAATACGGTGCATTCTCTTGCCATTACAATAAGCAATCGGTATGCCAATACATGGATTAAGTGGTAAGTATATGATTTCTATGTGTAAAAAATATTCGCCAGTAGGCTTTTATAAGGGGATGTAAAAAATGCCGACACGCAGATGTAGACAACCCGATGGAATGCTGTTTTTGTTTTCATGAATGCTGATGGTATTTCATCGCCGGGTGTTTACATGATTGAAGGTTCCTACGCTGTATGCCAGATCTGGAGCGGGGGGTGACATTTTGCATTGAGGCAAAAAGTGGCCAGACTGCAGATAATCAGATTCAATAAACTGATGACTCAGGACCGCAGCGGAGACTTGGTAATCGATTTAGAACGGAGAGATGAGATCTATAACTGATCTATCAACTTGGTGAGGACCAATCCAGGGTTGCAATTTAGTATATGTTGTTGAATATTTTGTGCTTTTATTGAGTATTGGGCATCTTGCAATAGTTGATTGGTAGCAACCTTGATCTCGCGATGCGTATGCTTGCCACTGCGAATCAAAATGCCAGTGCCTGCTCGACTCATCAAGGACATATTCAGATATTGGTCGAGGTTGATTGGTATTCCAATCAATGGCTTACCTGCAGCCAGGGCTTGGTAGCAAGTTGGGCTGCCACCATTGCAAATGACAAGCGAGGCGAGCTTCACAGCTTGGTCTCCTGGCAGAAAATCAGCGACAAATTCGTTGCTGGCCAGATGCTTGAGTTCAACTCGGCCTGCTGAGGCAGCGATGACAGTAATTGGCATTTCATCCAGTGTTTCCAGCACTTCTGGAAGGAGTTTGCCATGCCCAGAGCTGCCAAGGTTGACATAGACGATTGGTTTATTGGCTGGGATCGATTCCCACCACGGTGGGCGTGGAACATTCGGTGCCCATTGCACGGGGCCGATAAACCTGTGGTTATCGGGTAGTAGCTTGGTCGGGACCAATTCAGGAAGGTCGGAGTATAGGGTGTAGTCTGCCTGAGTGTAAGCTACTCGCAGATCGCGTTTGCATTCGGGTAGGTTGAAATGTCGAAGCATACGGTTGATGGCGGTGGCATGTTGTGCAAATGCAATTGGCCGTACCCAGTCAAACAGCTTTTGTGCAATGGTGACGCCCAGGAGCCGTGTGGCTGGGATATCCGGTACCAGATAGTCAATATCTGCATAAGGGCTCCAGTAAGCGTTGCTCAATGTGATATAGGGAATTTTCTCAAGGCGTGCACTGGCGGAAAGTGATAAGCGGAAATCACCAACGATTACATCCGGCTTGAAGGACTGAATCAACGCCCGGTCTTCTTCCACATACCGTATCAGATCCTGTACTTGATAAATGGGCGTACCTTTATCCAGCGCATTGAAGAATTGCTGACTGGGTATGGTGTGGATATCGGTAAGAGGTAAGGTAGTTGAGCCGGTGGCGCCTTGATAACGTGGATCACAGGCAACCATGACCTCAAATCCTGCACGATCCAGTGCTTGCGATAGCGATAACATTCTACCTACATGCGCAAGTGTGACTGCTTCCGCGATGAACAATACTTTTTTACGACGAATTGTCATGGTGTCTGGCCGAAACTATGGTTGTGCTGGTTGATAAATCAGTTTCGACAGTGGAAGCCGGGTAGAACGGGCTGTAGCAGGTTGACCAGCACCAATTCGACCAATAAAAATGGCATGCTGGAGTGATTGTTCCCCGATCAGGTCGGCAAGGCGTTGGCGCAGACGTTGCGCTTGTGGCCAAAGCGAATCTTCAGTTGAAAAGCGACGATCCTGTTGTACATACCAACTGAAAATGAGTGGAGTCATTTCCGGTTGCATTTGTAATCCAAGTTGTGTCGCGGTTAGCCAAAAGCGTTGTAGGGCTCGTCCAGCTTCAACATAGTCATCGACAGTTTGCGGAATGACTGAGGCAGAGATGATGAAATGGGCGCCACAGGCGATGCCAGGAGCTAGATCCAGTTGTAGCCTAGGTAGCCAGGTTCCTGCCAGATAACGATTCAGGAATTGTACGCGCTGCCAGCTTTGCATCGCCCATTTCATCAGTTTCAATCCAACCGGGTCCAACCCAACTGCTTGATCAGGTAGGCGATCTTCACTGAACTGGACATCCCATTCGATAATGGATTTGTGAACTTGATACGCCTCTGGCATGGTGAGGCGAATTTTGGCGTTCTGGAATAGTAGCTTGGCCATTCTCCAGCGTTTTCCAACCCCTTCAAGCCATTGAATCTTGAACTGCCCACCAACTGCTGCTTCCAGTGATTGCTTCTCATCAGCTGTGAGCGAACGGGTATGCAGTGGCCTGCGTTGTACTGCGCGTATCTTGATATAGTCGTACAGCTTGCTGGGTTTGATGGATGGGTCGGGTGTTAATCGAACATCGAAAACGGGCTGCGTTTCATTTGTAGTGGTGCTTCGACGCGTACAGCTGATTTGCAGGCCAAAATAGCCAGCCGCTATGTGAATATTCTCGATGAGCGCACCCAGGGAAATCTGGCTTGGCCGCCCGTCGACGTCGTAGACAACATGATCGCGGGTATCGAAACCGTGAATGATGACATGTTGTTCATCAACAATTTCAAACCGCCATACCTGCGTGTTATCACCGCTTGGCGCCCAGCGGGCTGCATCCAATATTTTATCGATGACGCGTAACGGTGCATCTGCAGTTTTGACAGGCACTGCATGCGCAAGTTTTTTCCCGAGCAGCTTTCTGCCGATAATTAGCTTCAGCCGTTGTATGGGGTTGTTGTTTCCCCACGGTACATAGGTACGAACAAGTGTGTTGGCATAGGCATCGAAATGCAGGCCATAAGGTGCTGTAATCACTTCGCCACGCTTGAGCAGGATTTTCAATGCTTGTGTTGCTGCAATACCAGCACAGAGTTGACAGGCCATAATGGTGGATGGCCCTTTTTTCAAATCCAGACGGACACGACTAGGATCGACCAAGTAGCGCATATGGAGACGGGCAGGTGCCAAGCCCATCAAAAAGCGCAGGCCCTGTTCAAATTCGTCATGGCCTTCCATGCGGAAATACTCTTCAAATGTCATCGAGCCCGGTACGAACGCCAAGAAAGCAGTGCCCATACCTAGTGGTGCTGCCGTGATGGCTGGGATGCCTTTTTGGGCACAGGCCTTGAACATCTTCTTCCGTGCCTCGAAAGCAAAGAAATCCAGGCTGTCTACATAAAGATCGACATTTTCCAGAAAGGTGTCCAAATTGTGGTCATCAATGCCGTCAGGAAAAAGTCTGACATCCAACAAAGGATTGATATCCAGCGCCATATCTCGCAATGTGTCGACTTTAGGCAGCCCCAGTGTCGACATCATGGCGCCAGCTTGACGATTGAAATTGGCGATGTCGAATCGATCAAAGTCAGACAGATTGAACGCACCAACGCCCAGGCGTGCCAGCGTCAATAGATGCCCGCCACCAACACCGCCCATGCCCGCAATAGCGATCCGTTTGGCGCGGAGCAACGCCTGCTCAGGTGCCGTTACCCAACCGATATTGCGTGAAAAGGCTTCGTCGTAATCAAATAGGGACATATCAACCCTGGTTGTCCATCATGATCAGGCGGTTGGTGATGCCCTCTTCCTCAGCGGGGGAGAAAAAGTATGGGTAAAACGATTTCTCGGTATTTGCCAGCTCAGGCTTGCCGCCAAAGTGACGGGCCAGGGAGTGCAGGTGATTGAGATCCATGCCGAGCAATACTGCTGGGGCATTGACTCGGGGATTCAGACGCTCATCTGAGATTTGTGTGAAGTCCAGCATCCGTTCATAGAACTTGACGTGGCGAGGGTTCACTTCAATTACTATGTCAGTGGCTTTGCGGATGTTGTGTGCAAAAATCATGGCTATGTGGAACAGTGATGCCAGAACTCGCTTGGATTTGACCTCACCATCGACGGCAAGCTTGATGAATTCGCAAACCCGTCTGCCGGAGGCGCGTAGTTTATCCAGCTCGTCTTTATACAACTGGTCTACCAGTAGACCGATTTCAGAGTCGAAGTTGATGCTGATGGTTCCAATGGTGTGTTCTCCATCTCCTGCAACCAACGTAATCCGGTTCGGGTCCTCTGACAGAGGAGAAGACGTGGAATACCCACGCCATGAGTACATTTTGTTGATCAGCATGCTGGCAGAGCTACGTTGACCAGCATCATCCGCCAGGCGGATCTTGAATTCTCGCTTTTTCATTGCCAGTTCTTGGGTACCGGATGTTTCAGGCAATTCATCGCATAACGTACGGACGTTATGCCCGTATTCGAACGGAACCCCGATGATGGTATTCGGTGAATCCAACTGGTTGGTGGCGACCATGACCGCAATCCTAAAACACGTCGTTCGGAGCCAGGCAAGGGATATCTGCCGGATTTTCCAACTATAGACGGTAAATTTGCACTACGCCGATACGGCATTAAACTACAGATGGTAAGTGCTTAGATAGCTTATTACATAATTCATATGCAATGGATCACTAATGCTGGCGCCATGTCAGCGGGATTTTCTGCATTTTTCAGCCAGCCATTGGGACTCCGTTTACCAACAATCCATAGCATTCGGATGCGGAAATGGGGGCACTGAAATAATGGCCCTGCAGTTTTTTGACACCTAGCCCTTGTAGATAACTGGCGGTGGTGGATTTTTCGACTCCTTCGACAACAATTTCCAGGCACAGCGCCTGAGCCATCTGCACAATGGCTAGCACGATACGTCGTCCTTCTTCGGTATGAAGACGCGAGGTGAACGAGTTATCGATTTTGAGCGTATCAACCGGCATTTCGTGCAATTGTGACAATGAGGAGTAGCCTGTACCAAAGTCATCAATGGCAATGGTAAAGCCAGCCTGTGATAACGCTTTGAGGTGCACCATCTGTTGGGAATAGTCGGTGAGCGCAACACTCTCAGTGATTTCGATCTCAATATCTTGTGGACGCAACTGGTAGTTGGCCAGCAAGGTTTGAATACGCGACGAGAAGTCTGGCGAAAACAACTGGGCGCGTGACACGTTGATGGCGAGCTTGTGGTGCAGGCCTTGCCGACGCCATTGTTGCAAGACACAAAAAGCCTGCTCCATGACCTGTTCACCCAATTCACGGATCAATCCCAGACGCTCGGCAATGGGAATGAACACTTGTGGGCTGATCCAGCCAGTCTGTCCATCGTTCCAGCGAGCCAAGGCCTCAACTTCGCAAACCTGCCCCGTTTGTGCATTGATGATGGGTTGGTAATAGACTTCCAGTCGACCATGTTCGATGGCTGTCGATAACCTGGCTTGCAAAGCGACTTGTTCACGAGATGCGGCACGAAGGTGCACCACATCGGAGTAGAACTGTACATTGTTTCGGCCGATGGATTTGGCGTAAAACATGGTACTGTCCGCCGCCGACATCAGGGATTCCTCATCATCGGCATCGTCTGGGAAAACGGCAAATCCAATACTGATGGTCGATTTGGTTTCCAGTCCGTCGATGAAAATGCCAGCACGGGCGATCTCTCTAAGCCGCTCTGCAATATTGCGCAGTGGCACCAGATTGGGCAAGTCGGGAATCAATACCACAAATTCGTCACCACCCCATCGTGCCAAGGTGTCGATATCACGCAACACTGATCGCAACTGACGTCCCAGATTGACCAACACGCTATCTCCGGCGGAGTGACCAAAGGTGTCATTGATCTGCTTGAAGTGATCCAGGTCGATAAAGCCCAATGCCACTTTCAAATTATTACGCCGAGCCCGAGTCAGGGCCTGGTGAAGATGGTCATCCAGCAGAATCCGGTTGGGGAGTTGAGTCAGGCTGTCATAGAGGGCAAGCTGGGTGATATGTCGCTCGTGCTGGTAAGCCGTGGTGATGTCACGTAGTACGCCCCTTACACCGATAATTTCCCCTTCCGGACTTCGGTGTGCCAACAGCTTGGCTTCGATCCAACTGCCTTCATTATCAGGCCTGGGCATCCGAAAACGGACTGATTGGGTGCTGACCTCGCCACGGACCAGTGTATCAATAGCTGCCTGCAGCTTGTCCTGATCCTCATAGGGGACAAAATGCGTCAATGCGTAGCCATAATCTCCCTCAATGGCATCAGGCTCAATTGCGCGAAACTTCGCCCAAGGGGGCGTCGTCTTCAGCAAGGCCCCTAACGGTGACAGATCAATGATTGCTTCCTCAAGCAGGCTTAAGGTTTCCAGCAATGTTTTTTGGGCCGCTTCTTCTTGCATCAGATGGGTGACATCTCGCACTTGGGCTACAATATTACGGTTCTCACCGTCTTCTGCCGGCACCGCATAAAGGCGAGCAATGAAATAGGTGTGACTACCCAGTAGAGGGACAGAGAAACGGACAGTTTCACTGTTACCACGTTTGAACAACTTGGATGCACTGCGTTGGAAAGCAGTTGCCATCTCAGTTGGCAAGGCCTCCTTCAGTGGTTTGCCACGTAACGTCCGGCTGGGCATGGCCGGGTGGCTTGACCATATATTGACGATGGTGCCACGTGCGTCAAATTCAAATACCATGTCGTCGGATGCACCAACCAAAGCCTCCAACCTCCGTTGGCTGGCCACGGATGCGCGTTGGGCTTTACGTTGAGTGAGCGCCATGGCCAGATCATTGGCAACGGCAGACAGGACACGCAATTCAACGCTATGCCAGGCTTGGCGTTCGCGTCGGCTGGCAAACATCAGAAAGCCCTCCAGTTCCCCAGAAACCAACAGGGGAATCGCTACCACACAAGCTTGGCCATGAGCCCGGAACAACAATTGAACTGGCGAAGGAAGATCTTCACTGTTTCTGACGAATATCATCCCAACCTGCAAGGCATCATTCATTTCAGGGACGTCTTGCAGCGCAAATTCATGAAGTGATTCGAAAGATTTTGCGAGTGCTGCTGTGGCACACCAGGAACAGAGTACTTGTGCGCTGTCGATCAGTTCGGTATCACGTTGATAGAGGTAAACCAAGCAAGCATCGCTACGGGTGGTGATAGCCAGTTGGCGGACAATATCCGAGAAACTTTCATCTTCAGTACTATCCAGTAATTGCGAGGTGATGGCATCCAGTGCGGCCAAGTATGACTCGTAAGTGGCGAGCAGATCGGACTGTACGATACTGGATACAACGTTTTTTCTCGCAGTCATGCCCCTCAATACCTTCTATGGTGCCCGACATTTGGGTGCAGTAGCAGACAGTGTCAGGCAGGATGCGTGTTGCTTCAGATCCAGATCAGAATGATAGATCCCGGTATTGCGCTTTGCATTGTCTAACCTAGTCTATACGGCGTGTAATACCACTTGATCCAGATTTGAATTTACTTAATTCGGATAAGTTAATTAATAGAATTGCAATGATGACTATTGACGGCCTTCGGTAAGGCCACATAGTTCATGGCTGGGCGTGGCGTGGCCGCACCCAGCAGAACTTACGCCCCTTCTGGTGTTGCAACCTGCTCCGCAAAGCCACATTCTTTCTGTGGGCATACTTTTTCAGTACCACGGCGTTTTGTCGTTTTCAATGTCAAAACTGGCCATCCACACTTCGGACATGGCTCATTGACTGGCGGGTTCCAAACTGCGTACTTGCAGGTTGGGTAAGTGTTGCAAGAATAGAACATTTTGCCATAGCGGCTCTTGCGTTCGATCAACGTACCTGTTTTGCATTCCGGGCAGGTGACACCGGTATCCTTTGGTTTTTCCAGAGGTTCAATGTGTTTGCACTTCGGGTAGTTGGCGCAACCGATGAACTTGCCATATCGGCCGGTCTTGATGATCAATTGTCCGCCATCAGCAGGACAGACACGACCTTCAATGACTGTGGGTGCTTCTTCGACTTCGGCTTGGTCATCGTTCAGATTGCGCGTGTAATCACATTCAGGGTAACCCGTACAGCCAATAAATTTACCGCGTTTGCCCAGGCGAATTGCAAGTGGCTTGCTACACTTTGGGCAGGCTTCATCAATGGCCTCTTGAGTAATCTCCTGGCGGGAGATGTTCTGTTTTTCCTTGACCTGATTGTCAAAGCCTTGCCAGAACTCATCCAGTACAGGGATCCATTCCCGCTCCCCATTTGAGACCTCATCCAACTTGTCTTCCAGCTTCGCGGTGAAGTTGTAGTCAACGTAAGTGGAGAAATGTTCGGTCAGGAACTTGTTGACGACTTCGCCTACATCTGTGGGAACAAAACGTTTTTTGTCCAGAATGACGTATTCGCGGTCTTTCAGTGTTGAGATGATGCTGGCGTAAGTGGACGGTCTGCCAATACCGAATTCTTCCAAGGCCTTTACCAGACTGGCTTCCGAATACCGTGGGGGTGGCTGTGTAAAATGTTGCTCACCAAATAGCTTATCGATCGGCAAGATTTCGCCCATCTCCAATGGCGGAAGGCGAGCTTCATCATCTTCCTCGACATCATCAGCGTCTTCCTGATATACAGCAATGAAGCCAGGGAAGGTCAGGATCTGGCCGCTAGCACGAAAGAGTGTCGTATCATCTTGTCCTACAGCTAGATCCAGACTGGTGGTGTCAAACTTGGCCGGTGCCATCTGGCACGATAACGTACGTTTCCAGATCATTTCGTACAGCTTGAACTGTTCCGGGGTCAGGAAAGGCTTGACGGCCTCGGGTGTACGTTCGATCGACGTTGGCCGGATGGCTTCATGTGCTTCTTGCGCATTCTTGGCTTTGCTTTTGTAGGCAACCGGATTGGCTGGCAGATACTCCTTGTCGAAGTGAGTGTTGATGTAATCACGGATCTCTGCAATAGCCTCGTTGGCCAGGTTGACCGAGTCGGTACGCATGTAAGTGATCAAACCGACAATACCACTCCCGACATCGATACCCTCATAAAGCTGTTGCGCTGTCCGCATGGTGCGGTCAGTGGTCATACCCAGCTTGCGCACGGCTTCCTGCTGCATGGTAGAGGTAGTAAACGGTGCCGTTGGGCTGCGAGTTTTCTTGCGCTTCTCAACTTTGACAACGCGGGCATCATTGCCGCTTGCACGAATGGCCGCCAAGACCTCGTCCTGACGCACTTCAGTCGGGATACTGAATTGCTCGAGCTTTTCACCCTTGAACTGGAACAGTTTGGCGCCAAATTTCTGCCGGCCTTTGTGGCTGTCCAGATGGATGGTCCAGTATTCTTCCTGTTTGAACGCGCGGATTTCCAGTTCGCGTTCACAAATCAGGCGCAATGCTGGGCTTTGGACTCGACCTGCGGACAAGCCGCGACGGATTTTCTTCCACAGCAAGGGTGACAGATTGAAACCCACAAGATAGTCCAATGCACGGCGAGCTTGCTGAGCATTGACCAAATCCATCGAGATAGCACGCGGGTTGGCCACTGCGTCTTTCACGGCGGTTTGCGTGATTTCGTGAAAGACTACTCGCTGGATGGTCTTATCTTTCAGTAGCCGCTTGCTTTTGAGAATTTCCAGGATATGCCATGAAATAGCTTCGCCTTCGCGGTCCGGGTCAGTTGCCAGAAAGATATGGTCAGCTTCCTTCACGGCGCTTGCGATGGCATCCACATGCTTCTGGTTGCGGTCGATGAGTTCATACTTCATGGCGAATTTGTTCGCCGGGTCAACCGCACCTTGTTTGGGCACTAGATCGCGTACGTGTCCATAGGAGGCAAGGATTTCGAAATCCTTACCCAAGTATTTTTTCAGTGTCTTGGCCTTTGAAGGCGATTCGACAATCAGCAGGTTTGTGGGCATCGTATCAATAAAAAATGCGCGTTAAGCGCATTAATCGGGACCAGAAATTCATGCATTCAATGCATTTGATCTGGCGCGTGATTAAGCAACTCTTCAACCAATAGCGCGTCCAGTAGTTCGCGCTGGCTCCACAGTACCATCAGCGTGGCAACCTTGGTGCGCTCGATATTGGCACCGCGGTCTTTCAACACCAAAAGTCTGTCGATCACCAGTTCGCGCTGTACCGGTGTGATGGCATTGGCCTGCTCAAGGAAGTATAGGAAACCTCTGCTCTCGGCATCCAGTACCACCAACTCTTCTTCAGCATAGACTCGCAACCCGCCACTGCCGACTGAGCTTGAATAGGCTTCAGATTTGGCATCCAGATCCGCGAGCCAATCCAGCGCTTCATCGATGTCGCTGTGGTCGAAGCCTGCAGCCGACAGCTTACGTGACAGCGTGTCCCAGTCAGGACGAAATTCCGCGCCGTAATACTGTTCAAACAGGAAAACCAGAACATCGAACATATAAGGGTATCTCGTAAAACCTGAGGGAACGTACCTGCTTTAGACCAGCCGTTGGTAGCGGCTGCCGGGCAGGCTGGCCACTTGGCCATCCAACTCCAGTTTTAACAGGATGGCGCATACCTTATCTGGCGTCAAGTTGCTGCGGTCGCACAATGTATCGATAGCTGTCGGGTCAAAACTCATGCATTCAAGCAGTAAAGCCTCTTCCGGATCACCTTGCAATGGTGTTGGCGGCAGTTTGTGACTGATGGGTGGTGTGACTTGCCAGCGAAGTTCGTCGAGTATGTCCTGAGCAGTTTCCACCAATTTGGCCCCTTGCTTGATCAGTGCATGGCAACCTTTTGCAACCGGGGAGTGAATGGAGCCAGGGATCGCGAATACTTCCCGACCTTGATCGGCTGATAGGCGTGCGGTGATCAGCGAACCGCTTTGCAGTGCGGCTTCAACGACCAGGCAGCCTACACTCATACCGCTGATGATGCGATTGCGCTTGGGAAAGTTGGCAGCTAATGGCGGTACGCCCAATGGGTATTCGGACAGGATGGCGCCATTGGTGGCCAACTGGTGTGCCAGATCGCGGTTGCTGGCTGGGTAGACTCGGTCTAGGCCTGTTCCCACAACAGCTATGCTGCTGCCTGGGCCAGTCAGGCCACCTTCATGTGCGGCACGGTCGATTCCATGCGCCATGCCACTGACGATGGTAAGACTGGCATGGCTGAGAGCTTCTGAAAACGCTCGGGCATTTTGTTCGCCCTGGGGTGTCGCATGACGACTACCGACGATGGCCAGCATGGTACTGCCCAACAGTTCTCTACGTCCTTTCAGATAAAACATGACTGGTGGGTCGACTGTTTCCAACAGGCGTTTGGGGTAATCTTCATCCGCCAGGGTGACCAGATGATTACTTGGTTCTCTCAGCCAGGTAAGTGTTTGAGCCAACAATGTCGAATCGGGGCCGTTCAAAAAACCGTCCAATTGTTTCGGCTTGAGGTAGGGAGAAAGCTGGGTACGGGCTGCGCTACAGATGGCATCCGGTGAGCCGAATGCCTGTAGCAACTTCAACTGAGTAGAGGAGGAAATGCCTGGAATCAGCCCCAGCCGGAGCCAGGGCTGAATCTCGCCAGCTGCCATCAAGGTTTGCGGACTTCATCATGCAGTTCGACAGGGCGATCTGCACTGGTAACCAGCGCATAGGACACCCGATCAAATACACGGAACACGAAAGCCAATCCATTTCGTTCTGCGGGGGTGTAGATCGCTTCATCCCGTGGATTTTCCTTCACGATCGGCCGGCCTTTCTTGTACAACGCTAGTACATGGCCAATTTCAAGCCCATCATGCAGGCCCTTGTTCAGGATCAGAATCGAGTACTGGCCGCCAATCGACACACCGCCATAATTGGCAATGACGCGGCCTTTCACGTCAAACTCCGGTGCATGTGGCACGTAATTGAACATTTCCTGGCGGGTTGCCGGAATGAGTCGGTCGTTGATCAGCACCTCCTGCTTGGTACTGGTAATGCGCAAAGTTGTGACCTTGTCATCTTTTTTCAATGCCCTTGCATCGCCAAGATAAACGGCTTCATAACCTAGCAACTCTTTGCCATCTTTGCTGTCTGGGTTATAAAGAGGGCGTCCTTGGCGGAACATTTGCCAGTTGGCAGTGGATTCATCATCCTTGATGCCGACTGCGTAAGCATTCTCGCCTTCGGCAATGATGACGCGACCGTCTTCTGTCTGGGCAATCCGTGGTGCCGCTTTCATTTGCTCTGGTGTGACTACCAGTGGCTGACTGAGGTACGGTTCAATCACTGATGGAGCAATACTTGGGACGGCAAATTGGTGTAGCTCCTCAACTCGGACCTGTGGACTGAGTTTGGCCATGCCATTGGTAAACTCGCCTTTACGCTTCAAGCGCAGGCGTGGTGAACCATCGGACAGATCAAGCATGATCACATCGCCTGGATAAATCCAGTGCGGATTTTTGATCTCATCCTTGTTCAGGCGCCAGATTTCAGGCCAGCGCCAAGGCTGTTTGAGAAAACGACCGGAGATATCCCATAGGGTGTCCCCTTTGACGACTACATATTGATCAGGTACGTTCTCGCGTAGCTTGAGCTCATCGGCTCTTGCGTGCGCGGCAAACACGCTACCCAGCAAAACTAACGATATAATACTTTTACGCATTGAAGAGCCTCGCTCACGACCTTGCTTAAGTTATTGTTGTCTGGAGGTGGTGGTGTGCTGGTTAAGCCCGGCGTGATTATCCAGACTGCATGATTCTTTAGAATCTTATTAGATTCTGCATCCGAATTATTCAAGTGGCAAGTAATAATGGCGATACTAAACATTTTGCATTACCCCGACGAGCGCTTGCACACAGTGGCTCAACCGGTTACCGACTTCGGCCCGGATTTGCAGAAATTGATCGATGACATGGCAGAAACCATGTATGCAGCACCCGGTGTCGGGCTCGCTGCAACGCAGGTAGATGCGCATAAGCAGCTGTTCATCGCTGATATCAGCGAAGAGCAGAACACGCTGATGGTATTCATCAATCCGCGTATAACGAAAATGAATGGCGAATGCGAACTGGAGGAAGGTTGTCTCTCCGTACCGGGTATTTATGACAAGGTGGCCAATCGTGCAAAAACGGTCACTGTTGAAGCGCTCGATCGTCACGGAAAACCATACTCGCTCGACGCGGACGGTTTACTGGCCTTGTGTATTCAGCATGAACTAGATCATCTGAAAGGCAAGGTATTTGTTGAGTACCTGTCGCGCCTGAAACAGGATCGCATCATGACCAAACTGAAAAAGAATCGCCGCAAGTCCATGTGACCTGTTTGATCAAGCCGAGAAAGATTGCGTCATGAGACTTATATTTGCCGGGACACCGGATTTTGCGGCTGCTTCGTTGGATGCGCTGATCAAGGTCGGACATGACATTCCGTTAGTGCTGACCCAGCCTGATCGGCCGGCAGGCCGTGGAATGAAACTGACGTCTAGCCCAGTCAAGCAATTGGCGTTGGCTCATGGTCTACCTATTACGCAGCCGCTTACGCTGAAAGACGCCGACGTACGGCGAATGTTATGCGAAATCAAGGCCGACGTGATGGTAGTGGCCGCGTATGGTTTGTTGCTGCCGCAAGTTGTGCTGGATATCCCGAGACATGGTTGCTTGAATGTGCACGGTTCGCTGTTGCCTCGATGGCGTGGCGCCGCCCCCATTCAGCGAGCGATTCAATCCGGCGATATGGAGACTGGTATTACCATTATGCAGATGGAGGCCGGGCTGGACACCGGGCCAATGCGGTTGAAGCGCAGTCTGCCGATTACCGAGTCTGATACCAGTGCCAGTTTGCATGACAAGCTGGCGGAGCTGGGGGCCAAGGCGATCGTTGATGCTCTCGATTTGTTGGCCAAAGGGCAGCTGGGTAGCGAGCGGCAAGATGATTCGCAAGCCAGCTACGCAGCCAAACTTAACAGGATAGAGGCGACGATTGATTGGAACCTGCCTGCTGTGCAGATTGCACGTACCATCCGTGCATTCAATCCATTTCCTGCCGGGTTGGCTGCTTGGAAGGGGGAGCCATTGAAGCTCTGGATGGCGCACGCTGTGGCAGAGCAGGGTGTACCTGGCACAGTATTGAAGGCCGACGCCAATGGCATCGTTGTAGCCTGTGGTGACGGTGCGGTTTGTCTGACTGAGTTGCAACGGGCTGGTGGGAAACGACTGTCTGCCACTGCGTTGTTGGCTGGTTGTGGTATTCAACCCGGCGACAGTTTGATCGCTTGAGTCGTTTACATATCAGGGTGGTTGTCAGCGGCTGCCCGGTCTTGATATTTCTGAGAAAAACACCACCTCACCTCAAGGGACTGTGTTGGCCATATGCATTGGCTTGCACCGCCCATATTGTCTTTTGCAATGTTGTCGGAAAGGAGGATCAATCATGTTTGGCAATTGGATGAAAACTGCCATCCTGATGGCCGCCATAGTAGCACTGTTCGGACTGATTGGTGGCATGATCGGCGGAAAGACTGGCATGTTGCTGGCGTTGATTTTTGGTGCTGGCATGAATGTATTTGCTTACTGGAATTCTGATCAGTTGGTGCTGCGCATGTACAACGCGCAGGAAGTCGATGCTTACTCCGCCCCGGAGCTGTATCAGATGGTGCAGGAGCTGTCCCAGCGTGCAGGTTTACCCATGCCACGGGTTTATGTGATCGATGAGCATCAGCCCAATGCATTTGCGACGGGACGTGATCCGGAGCATGCTGCGGTGGCGGCCACAACTGGCATCATGCAAATGCTGACACCGCGTGAGCTGCGCGGAGTAATGGCGCATGAACTGGCACATGTCAAAAATCGCGATACGCTGATTTCGACAATCTCCGCATCAGTGGCGGGTGCCATTTCTGTATTGGCCAACTTTGCTATGTTCTTTTCAAGTGGGAATGATCGTGAGCACAGCGTCAATCCGATTGTCGCCTTGCTAGTGATGATTTTTGCACCAATTGCGGCCAGTCTGATTCAGATGACAATTTCCCGTGCACGCGAATTCGGTGCAGACCATGCTGGCGCCGAAATTTCTCAAGACCCGCAGGCGTTGGCGATGGCGCTGCAGAAGATCGATGCTTATGCACGCGGGATTCCTCTTCACACCGCAGAAACACACCCGGAGACTGCTCAAATGATGATTATCAACCCCTTGTCAGGTGCAGGCCTGGCCGGGTTATTCAGCACGCACCCAGCAACTGAGGAGCGTGTCGCCCGTCTGATGGCGATGGCAAGAGGGGGCTACTGATGTTGGCCATTCAACGTGGTGCGATGCAGGTGGTGGGCGAGGTATTGGCCGGCCGCAACTTGAATGAGGTGTTGGCGCAACATTTCCGCCAGCAGACACGTCTGGAGACCAGCGATCGTGCGGCAATCCAGGATATCAGCTATGGCACATTGCGCCATTTGGGATGGTTGCGGGCCGTGCTTAACAAGCTGTTGCTGAAACCGTTGACTGATCCGCAGCTGGAACCCCTATTGCTGATCGCTCTGTATCAGCTGGAATACACCCGCGCAGCACCGTATGCCATTGTAGACCACGCTGTCACGGTGACAACCAAGGTTGGTGCGGGTGGCGCCAAAGGGCTGGTGAACGCAATCCTGCGCAATTTCCAGCGTCGACGCGAAGAGTTCCTCAAGTTGGGTGAAAAGAACGAAGTGGCTCAGTACTCCCACCCGCAATGGTGGATCAATCTGCTGAAGCGCCACTACCCCGACCAATGGCAAGCGATGATGGCTGTAGCCAACAGCCATCCGCCAATGACGCTTCGGGTCAATTTGCTGTTGACTGATGCACCGATCTACTTACGGTTGCTGGCCGAGGCTGGTATTGCCGCGAGTTGGTTGGGCGAGGAGGCAATTCAACTGTTGGAGCCAGTACCTGTAGCGCGCTTGCCGCATTTTGCGGAAGGTTGGGTATCGGTTCAGGATGAAGGGGCTCAGTTGGCCGCACGTTTGCTGGACTTGCAAGATGGTCAGCGGGTGCTGGATGCCTGTGCGGCACCAGGCGGCAAGACCTGCCATATCCTGGAGCGGGCAAAGGTTGGCATGTTGGCTTTGGATCATGACGAAGGACGTTTGGCTAGGGTGCATGAAAATCTGGGGCGGTTGAATCTGAATGCACAGGTCAGGCAAGGTGATGCTGCCAAACCAGATACCTGGTGGGATGGCAAACTATTTGACCGGATTCTGGCGGATGTACCATGTAGTGCGTCTGGGGTAGTGCGGCGTCACCCGGATATCAAATGGTTGCGTCGGGAATCCGATATTGCGCAATTTGCAACACAACAAGCGGAAATTCTTGATGCACTATGGCCCTTGCTGGCAGAGGGTGGAAAATTGCTTTACGCTACTTGCTCGGTTTTCCCGCAGGAAAACAGTGAGCAGATCGACGCATTTTTGGCCAGACATTCTGATGCCGTGTTATTGCCGCTGGCGGGAAACGCACAACAACAATTAACGCCCAACGCGAGACATGACGGTTTCTATTACGCACTGCTGGCGAAAGGGGCAAAGGGTCCCCAATAATTCGCCAATCTTGCCGGCCACTCCGGATGCAGTGTTTTGTCGCGCGCCGGCTGGCTATTCATGGTTAGCCGCCTGGCGGCGGCTGACTGTGTCTTGGATTGCCCTGTGTTGCGCATGCTGTATTGGCTTGGCTGCTGCAGACGGAATCGGTGTGCAAAATGCGTCATTGCAGTTGCAGGATGATCACTATGTTGTGGAAGCCAATTTCAGTGTGGTCCTGAATCCCACCTTGGACGAGGTCCTGCATAAAGGGGTACCGCTGTATTTCCTGACTGAATTCGAGATTGTCAAACCACGCTGGTATTGGGCTTATCGCCAACTGGCATCCTGGTTTGACAACACTGCCCGTCTTGAAGCCCGCTTGACTTACAACGCGTTGACCCGCAAATATCGTGTGGGTTATGGCACCCTTTACCAGAGTTTTTCTTCGCTGAACCAAGCCTTGGCTGCCTTGGGCTCCGTGCGTAACTGGTCGGTTACTGATGCGGGTAACCTGACCAAAGGTAGGCAATATGAAGGCCGTGTCCGTATGCGGCTTGATGTGTCGCAATTGCCAAAACCCTTCCAGATCAACGCAATCGGGTCCCAGGAGTGGGATATTGCGTCGGATTGGCGTGCAGTTGCCGTTGCTGGCGAATAATCACTGATGCGCTATCTCGTCATCATCGGTGCGGTCTTCGGCACGATCTTGATGTTCCTATTGGCAACGGCCAGTAGCAATACTTCCGGCTTGGCTGTCCATTATTGGGAACTGTTTGCCCTCAACGGGCTGATGTTACTGGTGTTGTTGGGCATCTTGGTACGCCAGCTATTGCGCTTACGATGGCGGCTGAAACAGCAGGTATTTGGCGCCAAACTGACCTTCCGATTGGTATTGATGTTCGCTACCTTGACCATTGTGCCTGGTACGCTGATCTATACCGTCTCTGTTCAATTCCTGACCCGCTCGATCGAAGGCTGGTTCAACGTCAATGTTGAAAAGGCGTTAGACCGAGGTTTGGCATTAGGCCAAATGGCACTTCACCACCAATTGGATAATTTGGTCGATACTACGTCGGTGGTTGCTGCACGTTTGCATGACGATAGCGGCATCATCAACCCAGGCAGGTTGGGTATTTTACGAGCCCAATATCAAATACAGGAATTGGCGCTTTTCAATACCACAGGCAGGTTGATTGCCATGGCCAGTGCTGGTAGGCGGGATAGCCCAGTTTTCTACCCGGATGGTGCGATGCTGAAGGAAGCATTCGAATCCAATTACCGGGGAATTGAAAACGACATCGAGGGCGGTTTGCTACTTCGTTCCGTACAGCGTGTTGAAGACATCAAAGGGGCGCCGCTGCTATTGCAAGCGATTCAGCCGGTCCCGAAAGCTTTGGCTGATGATGCCGAGTTGGTGGAACGCGTTCGGGCAGATTACAAGCAGCTTTCCTTGTCACGTGCTGGTTTGAAGGTTATCTATAGCTTGACGCTGACTTTGACCATGTTACTGGCTCTGTTACTGGCGTTGGCGCTGGCGTTTGTATTAAGTGATCGGCTGTCTGCACCTTTGCGAGCCTTGGCTGCGGGTACGCGCGCAGTGGCGCAAGGTGACTTCTCACAACGGCAACCAGTCACCAGCCGCGACGAGCTGGGCATTCTGACACAATCCTTCAACCTGATGACACGTCAATTGGCAGAAGCCAGCGAAACGGTCGATCGTAATCAATCACAGCTGGAAGCAGCCAAGGGCTATCTGGAAGGCGTGCTGGTAACACTGACCAGCGGCGTGTTGACTTTTGATGAGCGGTTTCGATTACGTGCGGTCAACCCTAGTGCCAGCCATATTTTGGGGCTGGATCTGGAGCGGTTGCGGGGCGTCAAACTGAATGCCTGGGCTGACGATACGCCGGAGCTTGAAGGAGTGTGTACTTCGATTCAACAGGGGTTTGCCAATGAGGGGCAACGGCAGTGGCAATACCAGCTGGACTGGATGAGCAAGAATGGTCGACGTGTGATCTTGCTGCGTGGTGCACGATTGCAGCGCGGCCCGGAAAATGGTGTGGTCGTGGTGTTCGACGATATTACCGAGCTGATGCAAGCCCAGCGTGATGCGGCCTGGGGGGAAGTGGCCAAGCGTTTGGCACATGAAATCAAGAACCCACTGACGCCCATTCAGTTGTCAGCTGAGCGCATACAACATCGTTTGAGTGATAAGTTGGAACAGGCTGATGCCGACATGCTGGATCGAGCGACCAAAACCATCGTCAAGCAGGTGCATGAGCTGAAAAAGATGGTGGATGCCTTCAAGGACTATGCCCGTCAACCCGCTTCCAAGTTGAAATTGCTGGATTTAAACCAGTTGTTGGGAGAGGTGCTGGTACTATATGAAGCAACACCGTTTTTGCACCTGCAATTGCCCGAAACACCGTTATGGGTGATGGGAGACGCGACATTGTTGCGGCAAGTGATGCATAATTTGCTACAAAATGCGCAAGACGCCGTGTTGGATCAACCGATCCCACAGTTGTCCGTCGAGGCATGGGCCGCCAATCACAAGGTGATGGTGATGGTGGCGGATAACGGTTGTGGTATTCCACCCGATATGCTGAGCCGTGTTTTTGAACCCTATGTCACCACCAAGCAGAAAGGGACGGGTTTGGGGTTGGCCATTGTCAAAAAAATCATTGACGAGCACAGTGGCTTGATCCATATCACCAACATCGAACCGCACGGTGTGCGGGTCGCCATCGAATTACCTTTGGCCGAGGCACCTGCCACGGCCTAGGCCGTATATAGAATGAAGTGGGCACATGCCAGGTAAGCATATCCTGATCGTCGATGACGAAATCGGTATTCGTGAATTGCTGTCAGAAATCCTGCAGGATGAGGGATATGACATCAAACTCGCGGAGAACGCAGAACAAGCAAGACTATGGCGCAACCAGACGCGGCCCGATTTGGTGCTGTTGGATATCTGGATGCCGGACTGCGATGGCGTCAGCCTATTGAAAGAATGGGCAAACAATGGCCAGTTGACCATGCCGGTTGTGATGATGTCCGGCCATGGCACAATTGAAACTGCTGTTGAAGCAACCCGTATTGGTGCAATCGACTATCTGGAAAAGCCTATTGGTCTGCAAAAACTGCTGACTACGGTCAGTCGCGCCATCAAGACTGGAGTGGGCCATACTGGCAGTGAATTATCACTGGCCAGCTTGGGGAAGGGCAATGCCGTCCAAGAGTTGAAACGCCAATTGGATCTTGTCCAGCCGTTGAAGACGCCGATTCTGTTGCTGGGCGAGCCTGGTGTCGGGTTCGAAAGCTGTGCACGCTTCCTCCATCATTCCAATACGCCTTTTGTTGCTCCCGAGCAGATCGAACGGGCACTGGATGCGCCTGCAGACTTGTTGCAACAGGCCAACAATGGGGTTTTGTTCCTGCGTGAGGTGGGGCGTTTGGGCGCCCGGGCGCAACAGGGCCTGTTGCAGGTATTGGCCAAACTTGAAAAGTTCAATATCCGTCTGGTTTGTGCCACTTGTCGTCCGTTGGTAGAACTGACGCAAGATCGCAATTTCGATCCTGGTCTGTTCGCGGCTATCAGTGTCTTGCAAATCCCGGTGCCATCATTGAAGGCACATCGTGAGGACGTACCGGATCTTGCACATCAAATCCTTGACCGCTTGGTGGAGGAGAAGAAGGTTCCCACGCGCCGTTTCAGCGTGGCAGCCTTGAATGCGCTGCGTAATCACGATTGGCCTGGGAATCTGGAACAGTTGCGCAATCTGGTTGCAACCCTGGCCATGACCTCGATTAGTGATGAGATTGGTGTGAACGAGGTGAATCGTCTGCTGGCTCCCTATGCCATGCAGCAAACACTGGGTTGTGGCGAAGCGTTGGATCTACCACTTCGAGAAGCGCGTGATATTTTCGAACGTCATTACTTCGAACACCACATCAAGCTGGAAAACGGCAATATGAGCCGGGTGGCAGAGAAGGTTGGACTGGAGCGCACCCATCTCTACCGCAAGCTAAAGCAACTGGGTATCCGCTTTTCAAAGCGTGTTGCAGAAGATGCATAGTATGATTTTTCATGAGAATGAATAGCTTGTCGCTGTTCTGACAGTGAATTCACATGCGCCAGATTGTGCTGTTGCTGATCCGTTGCTACCAGCGTTTCATTTCTCCCTATAAAGGCTTTTCCTGCGCCTATCGGATTCATACCGGATATGCCAGTTGCTCGGTGCTTGGCTACCGTGCCATTCGGCGTTATGGGGTATGGATGGGCTTGGGAATACTGCAAGAGCGCATGCACTGCTGCGCATTGGCACATGCTCATTATGGGCCGATTCATCGGCGCCGACTGGTACAACAACGGGGTGATTGCGATCCCGGTTGCGATTTACCTTGTGACAGCCCTGGCGGCAATGGGCTGGGCCGTTTTTGCGATGTGCTGGACTGTTGCGATTGTGGTTGTGATTGGCCGCGTCGTAAACGACGCGAGCCCAAAAAACGGCGGTGGGGTAAAGACAAATACCTGCCACCCCAACACTGAGTTGGATCACGTTTATCGTGTTTGTTCTATCTTGGCTCCAGCCTCCTTGATTCATTTTTGCAGTTTCACTTGAGTCTGCCATCTAAATTGCTTGTTCTATACGTGGGTTACAGTACGGATTTTCAATGTCGGATAAGCCCGATATGGCCCGCCTGTTTAACTCATGCTTGGTATTTCTTGGCCAGCGATCTGGCAAGTTACGTGAGGTTTACTGCCAGGCCTATCGTGCAATATCGCAATTTTCGAATATCTGACGGACATTGCCTTGCCCGCTTACGCGTGAGCAAGCTGGTATTTGCATAGGTTCATCGCTTGTTTGCACCAGAAAATGCTTGAGTTGATCTTGCGGCTATGAAGTATCAAGCCCAGGCACTTGGTCAGCAGGCTGCATTTTGTATGGCGTTACGCCTATAACACAATAACTTGTTACAGAGGGAAGCCATTTGAAAATTCTGATAGTGGGCGGCGGTAGGGTAGGCGCATCAGCAGCGGAATACCTGGTCAGAGAAGATAATGACATCACGGTCATTGACCATGATGAAGCCTGCCTGAAACATCTGCAAAGTCGTTTTGACCTGCGGACGATTGTAGGTAGTGCTGCCAACCCGGCTGTGTTGGAACAGGCATCTGCAGCGGATGCAGACCTACTATTGGCGTTAACGCCCAATGATGAGATGAATCTGGTGGTATGCCAGCTTTGTCGCGTGTTGTATCAGACCACAACCCGGATCGCTAGAGTACGTTCCAGTGGTTTTGCGCGATATGGTGAGGATTTTCTGAGAGAACACTTTGGTGTGCATCGGGTGATTTGTCCCGAAGAAATTGTGACGGACTATCTGGATTTGTTGTTGGATTACCCGGAAGCCTTGCAGGTGATTGATCTGGCAGGTGGAAAGTTGAGATTGCTGGCTGTGAAGGTTCGATTTGACGGCATGATGGTGGGCAAGAAGCTGAAAGATATTCGCCAGCATCTGGGGGAAATCGATTGTCGTGTGGCCGTCATCTATCGAGGAGAGCGACCGATTTTCCCCAGTGGGGATACCAAGGTACAGGAAGGGGATGAGGTCTTCTTTATGGCCTCGACAGAAAATCTGGAAAAGGTGTTACGAGAGTGGTGCGGCCATCACCGCAAGGTCAAACGCGTCATCATCGCGGGTGGTGGCAATATTGGCTACCGCTTGGCCCGGCAACGAGAACGTGATTGCAATGTGAAAATCATCGAACACAACGTCAATCGAGCCAGTTGGCTGGCGGAGCACCTGCACCAAACCTTGGTGTTTCAGGGGGACGCGACTGACGAAAAGCTGTTGGATACCGAAAACATTGATGAAACCGATGTATTTCTAGCCCTGACCAACGATGACGAAGATAACCTGATGTCTGCCATGTTGGCCAAGCGGATGGGGGCTCGCAAGACCATTTCATTGATCAATCGAGCAGCCTATGTGGACGTTGCACAAGGTAGCCGCATCGATATTGCCATATCTCCCGCACAACGAATGATCGGGCCGCTTTTGGCTACATTGCGACGTGGTGATGTGGTAGGGGTGCATAGTTTGCGTCATGGTTTGGCGGAAGTCATTGAAGCGGTGGCGCACGGGGACCGCGATACTTCTCATCTGAGTGGACGGCGTATTGCTGATGTCGATTTACCTGCTGGCTGTGTAATAGGTGCGTTGGTACGTGGTGAACAGGTCATCATGGCACATGGTGAAACGGTCATTGCTGATGGTGATCGAGTGATTCTGTTTGTCGACAACCGGCGCATGATTCCGAAGGTGGAGAAGTTGTTTCAGGTCAAACTTGGATTCCTGTAAACCACCATGCACAAGATTCTCCCGATTGCGAATGTGCTAGGTAAGCTGATGGTGCTGTTTGGCATGTTGTTCGTGTTTCCGTTGATCGTCTCCTACGTGGCTGGTGACGGACAGGCCAAGGATTTTTGGATTGCAATGGGTGTGGTCCTGCTGATTGGATCTAGTTTATGGGGTAGTACACGGCGTTACGTCAGAGAATTGAAACCACGCGACGGCTTTGTGCTGGTGGTGCTGTTATGGACAGGTTTTGCCGCCGTGGCAACGGTGCCACTGATGTTGGCGATCGACAATCTCAGCTTCACTGATGCGTATTTCGAGACCATGTCAGGGCTGACCACCACGGGGGCGACCGTTCTGTCCGGGTTGGATCATCTTCCTGCGTCGATCAACTTTTGGCGCCATTTCCTGAATTGGGTCGGAGGCATGGGCATCATCGTCCTGGCGGTGGCCATATTGCCGTTGCTGGGGGTGGGGGGGATGCAACTTTACAAGGCCGAAACTCCTGGGCCGATCAAAGATTCAAAGCTTACTCCCCGCATTACCGAGACAGCTAAGAATTTGTGGTTGATCTATGCGGCATTGACTTTGGCCTGCTTCATTGCCTTGAAGCTGGCGGGTATGTCCTGGCTGGATGCAATTTGCCATGCATTCGCCGCATTGAGCCTCGGGGGATTGTCGACCCATGATAGCAGCATTGGTTTCTTCAATTCACCACTGATCGAAGGCATTTTGATTGTCTTCATGCTACTGGCAGCAATGAATTTTGCCACCCATTTCGTCGCTTGGCGCGAGAAACGGTTGATCGCTTATTGGTGTGATTACGAAGCGATGACCATGCTGGTACTGATTATTGTCAGCGTCTTGGGTTTGGCTTTGTACCTGCGTTACTTTGGGCCATACCAGTATCTATCAAATGCGTTGCGGCACGTGGCCTTCAACTTGGTGTCGATTGCTACTGACTGCGGTTTTGTCAGTATGGATTACGATCGCTGGCCGCCATTTGTGCCGCTGTGGATGTTGTTTCTATCCTGTATCTGCGCTAATTCAGGCTCAACGGGTGGTGGCATCAAAATGATCCGTACGCTGATTCTGGCTCGCCAAGCTTCACGTGAAATGTTGTCACTATTGCACCCATCAGTGGTACAGCCCGTCAAGATTGGCCCAATGGTCATCCCAAACAGCGTGGTGTCCGCTGTATTGGGTTTCATCTTTGTCTATTTCATGAGCATCGCCACATTGACGTTCATGCTGACAGCCAGCGGGATGGATTTTGTGTCGTCGTTTAGCGCAATTATTGCCTGTATCAACAATGCGGGGCCAGGTTTGGGACAGGTGGGACCCGCATTCAATTATGAAAGCCTGCATGATATTCAGGTGTGGATTTGTACGTTGGCCATGCTGCTGGGGCGGCTGGAAGTCTTTACTTTGTTGATACTGTTCAATCCGGCCTTCTGGCGTCGCTGACAAATTGCTTGGCGTAACGTTCCAAATTGGCGATGTTGCGTTGCGCAAACTATGCTGATAATTGGTGAAAGTACCGTGCGTATTTGCGCCCGTAGACTATCTACCGCGCCCAATGCGATGTTCAGGAGCTTTTTATGACTGCCAGAGATTTTAATCCCGCCTGTGGTCCACTTGATCCGTCCAGCTGTGATCGGCTGATGTCGCTTCAGCATCGCCTTGGTGAGGTGGTTGATCCATTTGGGGTATCCACCACAATTGTTCGTGCTCAGCAAGCCTGGCTGGCACATCCCAAAGAGTTGACGGCAGCTTGGTGGCGTTTTATGGGGGATCTGGCGCGCGTACAGTCACACCATATGGTGCGTGCCACTGGATTGCAGGCGCCGGATGTGATCGATGTGAAGCCTGACGACGCTCGATGGTCCGAACCGGTTTGGGAAGACCTGCCATTCTGGGATATTTCCAAGGAATGGTATCTGATGTGTACCCACTGGTTGCAGGATGCCCTTTATCAGACGCCGGGTTTACCTGAGTCAGAGCGTCGCCGCGGGGCATTCTGGATTCGTAAGTGGTTGAATGCAGTGGCGCCGACCAATTTCTTCTTCACCAATCCGGTCGCGATGCGCAAATTTGTCGAGACCAAAGGCGAAAGCCTGATTCGCGGCTTGAACAATTTTGTTCAAGATATGCGCGAGGGTGATATTTCCATGACGGACAAACGGCCGTTCCAGGTGGGGAGCAATTTGGCGACGACACCTGGCGCCGTGGTTTTCCGCAATCGGGTGCTGGAAGTCATTCAATACACTCCGACGACCGACAAGGTACATGCAGTACCATTGGTCATTATTGCGCCGTGGATCAACAAGTACTACATCCTGGATTTGAACAGTAAGAAAAGCTTGGTCAAGCATTTTGTCGATCAGGGGTTTACGGTGTTCATCACCAGCTGGTGCAACCCTGGTGCCGATATGGCGGAGGCCAGCTTTGATGACTATATCGTCGATGGTATCGGCCAAATTGTGGACGTGGCACGTACCGTTACCAAGTCAGACAAAGTCAATGCAGTAGGTTATTGCCTGGGGGGAACTGGGCTGGCCATTTATATGGCGTGGCTGGCCAAGCGTCATGCCAAGGTGGAGGACATGCCGGTACAAAGCTGGACCTTGTTTACCACACTGACTGATTTTGCCCGGCCGGGCGATGTGGAAGTGTTCATTGATGAATCGGGCCTGCAAGCCATCGAACGTACCATCGACCAGAAAGGTTTTCTGGATGGTAAGGAAATGGCCATGAGTTTCCGGATGCTGCGTTCAAACAGCCTGATCTGGCATTATTGGGTACACAACTATCTGTATGGCGAAACACCGCCTGCATTCGATGTCTTGTACTGGAATGTCGACACCACACGTATGCCAGGTAACATGCACAAGTACTATCTGCGAGAGTTCTACCTGCACAATAAATTGATTCAGCCAAATGCATTGACCATTGCAGGTGAGCAAATCGACTTGCGCACCATCAAAGTGCCGCTGTACTCAGTCGGGGCAGAAGAGGATCACATTGCCCCATGGCGCCAGACGTTCACGCTGATGGGATTAGTCAGTGGGCCCAAAGTGTATACCTTATCTACGTCAGGTCATATTCTTGGCATCGTCAATCCGCCGGTGAATCCACCTAAGCGTAGCTACTGGTCAGGCGAGCCGCTGGAAGGGGATACTGCAGATGATTGGAAACAGCGGCAGTCCAGAACGGTTGGTAGTTGGTGGGAACATTGGACGACGTGGCTCAAACCTCATTCCGGAGAACTGGTGAAGCCACCCGCGATGGGCAATCGAACTTTCAAGAAACTGGTGGATGCACCTGGAACTTATGTATTGGTACGGTAGCTCCCGCTATTGATGGTAGACCGCGCATGCCAGGGCGACCCAGGTGGGTGATGCATTCTGCGAATCATCCACGGTGTCGCCTGAATCTGACGATATGCCAATTTCACAAGTGAATTGATATATCTCTGTACTTTACTTTGAACCTCAACAGACGGGCTAACCAGTAGCCAGTTGATTGCCAAAGTTGCACCGATCATTCTAAACCCTTGTCTGGGCCATATTTCCACCCGATCTCAAGCGCACTGCTGTTTCATTGGGCGGTATTTCGTCACAAATTTCCGCATTGCACAAACAGATCTGCACACTCGGATGATCGATATTGGGTGGCTTTTATTGAGTTGATTTTATTGGATTAGATGGCTGACTTTGAACCTATGTAAGCAAGTTGTTTAAGGTATCGTCATGGCTGGGTACCACAGGCTTGTGTGATATCGATATCTGAATTCAAAACGCACATGAAATCTCGGTGCAGAGTGATTGACAACTTACTAACTAGTAAGTACATTTTTGATGATGTGATGCCCTCGTATTCATCCACTAATTCAAGGAGACCCCATGTCCCACTACCCAAACCTGCTCGCCCCGCTTGATCTGGGCTTTACTATGCTGCGTAACCGGACCCTGATGGGCTCGATGCACACTGGGCTGGAAGAAGCGCCAAATGGCTATGAGCGTATGGCCGCGTTCTATGCCGAACGCGCACGTGGTGGTGTGGGCCTGATTGTGACGGGTGGCATTGCCCCGAATGAACAAGGCTTGGGCATGGCAGGTGGGTCCAAATTATCGACAGAGGAAGAGGCCTCGCATCACCGTGTCGTAACTGATGCAGTGCATCGTGAAGGCGGCAAGATTGCACTGCAAATCCTGCATACAGGCCGTTACTCTTACCAGCTTAATCCGGTAGCACCAAGCGCACTACAGGCACCGATCAATCCGTTCCCGCCAGTTGAGCTGACTGGCGAGCAAGTTGAACAAACCATCAATGACTATGCTCACTGTGCCTGGCTGGCGCAGTCCGCTGGCTATGACGGGGTGGAAATCATGGGATCGGAAGGTTATCTGATCAACCAGTTCATCGCCGCCAAAACCAATAAGCGTACCGATCAGTGGGGAGGTAGTTACGAAAACCGCATCCGATTTGCGATCGAGATTGTCCGTCGTACACGCGAACGCGTTGGCCCTAATTTCATTATCATCTATCGATTATCGATGCTGGATCTGGTAGATGAAGGGTCGAATCTGGATGAGGTCGTCCAGCTAGCCAAGGAAATTGAAAAAGCAGGCGCTACCTTGATCAACACCGGTATCGGTTGGCATGAAGCGCGTATCCCGACCATCGCCACGATGGTGCCACGTGCCGGTTTTGCCTGGGTAACCAAGAAATTGCGCGGCCATGTGTCGATTCCGTTGATTACCACCAACCGCATCAATACGCCTGAAGTAGCAGAGCAAGTACTGGCCGATGGCAATGCCGACATGGTATCGATGGCACGTCCGTTCCTGGCCGATGCATTCTTTGTTGAAAAAGCAGCGGCGGGCAAGGCCGACGAAATCAATACCTGTATTGGCTGTAATCAGGCCTGTCTGGATCATATTTTTGTCGCGAAGATGACCAGTTGTCTGGTCAATCCGCGTGCATGTCATGAGACCGAGCTCAACTATCATCCAACTGCCAATAAGAAAAAGTTGGCTGTTGTCGGCGCTGGCCCTGCTGGCCTGAGTTTTGCCACAGTGGCGGCCCAGCGTGGGCATGAGGTCACCTTGTATGAATCGTTGGGTGAAATTGGCGGTCAGTTCAATATTGCCAAGCAGATCCCTGGCAAGGAAGAGTTCTACGAAACCATCCGTTACTTCAAGCGCCAATTGGAGCTGACCGGAGTCGAAGTCAAACTCAATACCCGTGTTACCGCGCAGCAGTTATTGGATGGCGGGTTTGACGAAATCATTCTGGCGACGGGTATTTCGCCGCGTAAGCTGGATTTGCCAGGTGCAGACCATGTCAAAGTACTGAACTACATTGATGTACTGCGCGACAAGAAACCGGTTGGTAAGACGGTGGCTGTCATTGGCGCGGGTGGAATCGGTTTTGACGTATCGGAGTACCTGACCCATGAGGGTGTCAGCCCAAGTTTGGATGTCAACAAGTACCTTGATGAGTGGGGCATTGACAACACCATTCTGAATCGTGGGGGCTTGAAGCGTCCCCATATTGAGTCCAGCCCGCGTAAAGTATTCCTGTTACAACGCAAAACCAGCAAGGTTGGTGACGGCTTGGGTAAGACCACTGGCTGGATTCACCGTACTTCGCTGAAAAACAAGCAGGTGGAGATGGTGCCGGGTGTGTCTTATGAGAAGATCGATGACGAAGGCTTGCATGTCACCATTGGCGGGAAATACCAAGTTTTGCCGGTCGACAATGTGGTGATCTGTGCTGGGCAAGAGCCATTGCGCGAGCTGAAAAACACGATTGAAGCCGCAGGCAAGCCTGTTCACCTGATTGGTGGTGCCGATGTAGCGGCCGAGCTGGATGCCAAGCGTGCGATCAATCAGGGTTCACGTCTGGCCGCGGCTATTTGATGAACAATCCTGCCCTCATTGGCAAGGGTGGGTAATGATTCAATGACTTTCTTTGGGCTTGGGCGCATCAAGGTATATGCGCTTGAGCCGTCATTCATGTGACAATGTTGGTCTGCTGGCAATACTGCCTCTTCAGTTATCCGAACGTGATCACATGCAATTTACTCTGACCCCTATTGGCTTCATCGAAAGCTGTTACAAAGAGAAGTTTGGTATTCCACGCCAGCCGGGCCTGGTTGAAGCGGCACGTGCCAGTTTACGTTTGGTACCGCCATTTGACCGGGATGAAGCAGTACGCGGGTTGGAAGGGTTCTCACACGTGTGGTTGATTTTCGGATTTCATGGCACTGTTGAGCAAGGCTGGAAGCCAACCGTGAGGCCACCAAGGCTGGGTGGTAACAAGCGTTTGGGTGTGTTTGCGACACGCTCCACGTTTCGCCCCAATCCGTTGGGGTTGTCTGTGGTTCGTTTACTGAAACTGGATACAACGCAGGGTGTGGTGCTGGAGCTAGGGGGAGGTGACTTGCTGGATGGCACACCTGTTTATGATATCAAGCCCTATCTGCCTTATGCAGATGTGCTGCCGGAGGCGGTGGGTGGTTTTGCACCAGATGTACCGGATGTCGCCATGCCAATCCAGTTCACAGAATCTGCTGCCAAGCAAGTTCAATATGCCAGTCGACGATACCCCAATCTGCAATCCCTGATTGAGCAGATGTTGCGCTACGATCCTCGCCCAGCTTACTTCGGTGACATTGATCAGAACAGACAGTTTGGCGTCCGATTGTATGAGTTTGACGTGAAATGGCGAATTGTTGAGGGTAGTGCGGTCGTAGTAGCACTGGAGCGTATTGACCCTGCCTCTAAGTATTCATCGAAAAGTAACGACGCTGACCCGACTTGATCAGGGACAGATGCAAGTCGGTTTCCCAGACATTGGCGCCACGGTTGTCAGCCGCACTGACAACATGTTCAGCGCGGTATCTTCCGGCGATCAGAGTGGCGGCGGCGTTCGTGTTTGCTATAAATCACTGTTGGCCATGGGCTGCGGCGTTCGCCGATTCGCCGGTCTGGTGGTGGATGGTCGGGGTCTGGCAATACATGTCGCCATTCGCGGGTCATGATGCATTCCTCTAAAATGGGTAGTAATCGGGGCTTCAGCGGAAATCAATCGTTTTAACCTTGTATACCGTTTAGGCTGCACATCTAAGGTCTGTGACCGATAAATCCCTCAATACAGGTCATATCAGATATTTTTCTGATTGTTGTAAAGTACTAACCCCTTGATTTCAGAGTAGTGGATTTACAATCCAATGCAAGCACGCTTGAAATTGGAACCATTTGTCCACACTTACTGTCTGAAATGCAACTTTTCATGTGCAAGGAGCACACGTAAATGAAACCGAAGATGAACCTGCTCGTTATGTCCCTCGCTACGGCAGCTGTACTGGCCGCACCTTTTGCTGAGGCTGGCAGGTTGGGTGGTGGTAAAAGCAAAGGGATGAGTCGGAGCACTACAGCTCGCCCAGCTCCCAGTACCGTTGTACCGCAGCCACAGGCGTTGCCACAGCGCCCTATCGGGCAGCCTCTACCGGCAGCACAGGCCGCGAAGAGTGGTCCCGGGTGGGGCGGTGTAGCTGCTGGGGCGGTAGCTGGTGCTGCTGCTGGCTATGTCATTAGTGAAGCAATGAAAGATGATCAGCCAGCAAATGCGGCACAACAAGCGGCTGCACCTTCAGCATTGCCCGGTCCGAATGCAGCAACAACCCAGCCGGTGCAATTGCCTGCACAGACCAAGTTACCAGGTGAAAGTACCGCTGCACCTACTGGCTTCCCATGGGGCATGGCCTTGTTGTTAGGTGGCTTGACGGTGGTTGGTTTCATGTTGTTTCGGCGCAAGGCTGGTTCCCCTGCTATGGCCGGGGCTGCACGCCAACCGTTTACTCCTGCGACGGCGGGTGGGACTGGTGGTGACAAGGTATTCCGAATTGGTGGTGGCGTGGCACCGGCTGCAAGTCAGGCGGCTGTGTCTGGCCGTTTGAGCGATGGCACTGAGGTACCCGCTTTCCTGCGCCAGGCGCGAGCATCCTTCATGCACCTGCAAACGCTGAACTCACCGGAAAGTGTGGAGGAGTTGCGCAAGTATCTGACACCGGATCTGTACGAGTCCATCAAGCTGGATGTGGTCACCAACAAGGATGTGGCGGAATTCCCGACACTGGATGCCGAGGTGATCGAATCCACCACTGAAAATGGCCAGCATATTGCAACCGTCCGTTTCCATGGTCGCGTGAGCGAGTCTTTACACAGCATGCCTGAACCGTTTGAAGAGCTCTGGCACTTCATCAAACCAGTGGAAGGCAATACTGCCAAGTGGTTGGTCGCCGGTATTCAACAGGTTTGATATTTGATCTGACTCAAGCCGTACCTTGCAAAGGGTACGGCTTTTTCTTTGTAATTCGCTAGAATGCTGTCTATCCCTACAATTTTGTCCGGCCGGCCAACTGGGTCGCTGGCGGCAAATATCTCGCCGTGCGTTTGAAAGCCCGTCCCCTCATTTATCTGTCAATCGCTACCGTGGGCCTGCTGGCGGTGGGGAGTTGGGCATGGCCGCGTGTCGCCGACCTGAGTCGTTTTGCTCCTGATTTGGCTGAGCGAGTGCGTGAATCCACGCATCGTGAACTGCATATAGGTGGCCCGATGGTAATGCGATTGTTCCCGTTAGGTGTCGAAACGGAGCGAGTGACATTGTCAGAACGAGATGGCGAAGCAGAATTCGTCAGTGTTGAAAAGGCCAGGGTTGCTGTCCGTTTGTGGCCGCTATTGCACGGCCGAATCAGTGTCAGCGGTGTCGCGTTGGAGGGTTTGCATGTCAATCTGCGACGAATGCCGGATGGCAGCAACAATTTTGACGATTTATTGCAGATTCGTCCTGCGTCGGCAATCGACTGGACGCTGGATTCCTTGGGTGCCAAACAGTCCCAATTGCGTTGGTATGATAGCTCGGGACAGGTTCGTTGGGCCTTGCGCTATGCACAGCTCAACGGAGATCGGGACGTGCCGGCTCACCCGATGCAGCTTCGGTTGGAAGGTGACTTGTTGCACCCAGGTTTTTCCGGCCGTGTAGCCTTGTCTGGTGGTATGCGGTTGAATCCGCACTTGCAGGAACTGGCTTTGCCAAATTTGCAGTTACGCTGGTCGGGCAGTGCTGAAGGAGCCCGTATTGGGCTATCAGTACAAGGTAGTTTACGTTACACCAGCGGTGTTGCCGCGCTGGATGGTGCGCGTGTGGCATTTGATGCTAAGGCGGGTGGCATGTCGTTGACGGCCAATGGCCGGATGCCGACCGCGCAATGGGAAGCTGGTCGCTTCAGGGCACCAGAGCTGTCGTTGAAAGGGGCACTGAAGCAGCAGTCTGACAGTGGGGCCGTCGATATTAAATGGCGTAACCTTTCTGCCGAATCCGGCGGATTGAGTGCCGATAGCGTGGTGCAGTTTGTGGCCAAGCATGCACATTACGGTGTCAACGCAGAACTGGCGGGGCCGGTCAGGGTTGGTGCGGGTTTCAGTCGTTTTTCACTACCGGAGGCCAAGCTGCAGGTGGCGTTGGTCCGTGAGGGGGAGAAACAGCCTTTTTCGCAGTTGGATGCAACAGGTCACGCATTGTTGGATTGGCCAGAGCAACTGGTGCAAACCGAGCTTGCTGGCCAATATGATGGGGGGCCTGCCAATGTGCGTTTGGCAATGCGGGATTTCTCGGCACCGATGTATGATTTAACCGCTGATATTGCAAAGCTGGATATGAACCGCTTGGTATTGGCGCCGATCAAAGCAGACCACAAGCCCGGCGAAATGGGTTCTGCTCTGGATGCCCAGGTCGATTTGTCTCTGTTTCGTGATTGGACAGGTAAGGCAGAACTACGAGTTGGCGAGCTGGTGCTGGGGGCATTGAATTGTGGCCAAGTACTGATGGGGATCAAGAGTGAAAATGGTGTGCTGGAAATTGAGCCGTTTGCCGCCAGCATTTACCAGGGGACCCTGAGTGGCAGTGGTCGAGTGACCTTGTCAGCAGTGCCAAGTTACGAACTACACCAGCGCCTGGTTGGTTTGAACATGCGTCCGTTGCTGCAGGATCTGATCGGGCTGGAACGACTGGAGGGCAGAGGCGAGGCTGAAGTACGGCTGACAGCCAACGGCAATTCACTGAATGCCGTTCGCAAAAGCTTGAGTGGCAAAGTATCACTGAAGCTGGAGCAGGGGGCGTTACGTGGCATCAACTTGGGTCGCTTGGTCGGTAATCCTGGCGGTATCGAACGTACACCAGCAGATGCCAGAACCATGTTCAATACTCTACACGCTACATTCAAACTGGATAAAGGTGTGGCCAGCAATGACGATTTGCGGTTGGTGGCGCCAATGTTGGCCGTGAGTGGTAACGGTGCGCTCGATTTGGCAAAAGACGTGATTGATTATCAGCTTTCGGCACAGTTAGCTGCGGCAGCCAAGCATGCCAAGGACGGCAAACCTATTACAGTCATTCCGGTCACTATTTCCGGAGCACTCAGTTCACCAAAATACCAAGTGGATGTGCGCCCATTGTTGGAAAAAATGGCGCAAGAAAGCAAAGTGAAAGCATCCTCTCAGAAATAAGAACGGGCTACCTGAGCAGCCCGCCACTTATCATTGAAACCCAGGTCAACGCATCAGTTCGCCATCCTTGCCAATGACGGTGATATCGACAAACTTTGAACCACGGCGTTCCTGATCTGAGAAATTGACCACATACCCGCCAACATCCAGACTCTTCAATCCTTCCAGTGCTTCACGCATTTTGGCACGATTGATTCCGCCACGTTTTATCGCTTCGGTGATTACCTTGGCGACAATATGGCCTTCCATGGTGGAATAAGTCAGTGATACATTTGGCGCAAATTCCTTCATCACCTTCTGGTGTTCTTTTGAAACTGGGGTCAACGAGTTCCATGGCATCGGTACAACCTGCGAAATCCCTACACCTTGAGCCTTGGCACCCACAGCCTTGACGAGCGATTTATAGCCAACGGCAGATAACGCAAATAGCTGGGCACCGGGATCGATGTCACGGTACTGTTGAACAAAGGACTGAGCTGCTTCACCGGTCGCAATGATGACCACTGCTTGAGGCTTGGCTTGATTGATGGTTTTGACCGACTCTTTCACATCGCCAGTCTTGATGTTGTAAATACCTTTTGAGGCCAACTCCAGATTGTGCTCACGCAATGCCGCCGTTACCGCTGCCATACCTGATTTGCCAAACGCGTCATCAGAATACAGTACGCCAATTTTCTGCATGCCCAGGCTGACCGCTTGTTTGACGATCTTGCGTGCTTCGTCACCATACCCGGCACGGATGTGGAACAACTGTGGGATGTAGCCTTCCTGAAAAGCATCACCTTCAAGTTTGTAGTTACCTTGGCCAGCAGCTTTCTCTTCAGTGCCAAACGGTGCGCGCAGGCTGTCTGCCCCTGTCAGTGCGCCTACCAATGGCAGCTCTGCATCTTTCAGCTTCTTTGTACGGATAAGTAACGCTACATTGGGTGTGCCGGTATAACCCGCCAAGACATCGACATTGTCGGTAATGAAACTTTGCGTATTTTGTAGTGTTTTGGCGGGCAGGCTGGCGTCATCTTTGACGACTAGCGTGATTTTTTTGCCGTTGACACCTCCTTTGGCATTAATTGAATCAAAGTAGGCTTTCATGCCAGCAGACAATTCCTTGCCACTTTCGGCAAGTGGCCCGGTCAATGCAACGGACTGGCCAACGATAACTGCATCGTCAGCTGCATAGGATGCGGCAGAAGAAAAGGCAAAACAGACTGTGAGCAGCAACGCACGATGTGCGGTTCGGATCATATTATGCACCACCTGAACGGAACGAGTCATTGTGGGGAAACTTGCATAATGGCGAATAAAGTCACTGGTTTGCAACTGTATTATTGAAATAATCTTATAGCATTGAATTGGCTTTTGCTAATGTGTCCGAGACTATGATAGTTGCAAGCTAGCGATATATGCACCGAAACGGCGCATATAGTTGCGAACCTTTTATAATAGAGACCCTGCCAGGGTACATGTTGCGCCATATCAAGATAGCGGAGTTGCTTACTGTGGATGCCCTGCTGTCATTGTTCTAACGTATTACTTGATGGAATTTGCCTTGAAACCCGAGTTTGAGACGTTCGCCCGGCGTCTGATCGCCTGGCAGCAGGCCTATGGTCGCCATGATTTGCCTTGGCAAACCAATGATCCTTATCGAGTCTGGTTGTCTGAAATCATGTTGCAGCAGACACAGGTCGCCACGGTCATTCCTTATTACGAGGCTTTTCTGGCTCGCTTTCCGACCATTCAGGCATTGGCGGACGCGCCCGCTGATGAGGTAATGGCTGCATGGAGTGGGCTAGGCTACTACACCCGGGCCCGAAATTTGCATCGTGCTGCAAAGGTGATTGTCGAGCAGCATGGGGGCTTGTTTCCGCAGGATATTGATCAGGTGCAGGCTTTGCCGGGTATTGGCAGATCAACCGCAGCTGCTATTTGTGCCTTTTCCTTCAATCAGTCCAGGCCAATTCTGGATGGTAACGTTAAACGGGTACTGACAAGGTGGCTTGGTATTGAGGGCTTTCCAGGCGAGAAAAAAATAGAAACCCGCTTATGGGACCTTGCTGACAAGCTGGTGCCAACTTCAGGAATTGCTGCCTATACCCAGGCACAGATGGACTTGGGTAGTCTAGTTTGTACCCGCAGTAAACCTAACTGCAACGCTTGTCCGGTTGCAACTGATTGCGTGGCTTTGCACACGGGCCGTACGACAAGTTTGCCAACACCTAAGCCACGTAAGGCAGTGCCAATACGACATACCACCATGTTGCTGCTCTGGCGTGAGAATGAACTATTGCTACAAAAACGCCCGGATAGCGGGATTTGGGGAGGCCTATGGTGTCTGCCAGAGGTAGAAGCCAGCCTTGCCGCAGGAGCATGGTGCGAAGATCACGATTTGGAATTGGATTCGACAACCTGTTTACCCGAATTTGAGCATGTGTTTACCCATTTTCGCTTGACCATTTCGCCAGTGCAGTGCGAAGTCAGCGGTCAAGGTCCAAGAAGTGCGGGACCATGGCAGTGGTTTGAGCGGGAGGCCGTATTGGCGGCGGGTATTCCACAGCCATTGCGCAAATTGCTTAGTGGCCGTCAGGTGATGTTGTTATAAGTCTTGCCATCCTACTATGACTGAGGTGGGTAACTGATGCGTCAGTTGCACGGACACATCTCATTTCTGCGGTAAAATGCCGCATCATTTCTGCAGCCTGTATCGACATAAGGATTTGCCATGCCCGTCAACCTGCCCGCCATTGATCCCGCTCAATTGTTTCCTGTCCCGGGTATCGAACTCGGTTACAGCTGTGCTGGTATCAAGAAGCCCAATCGCAAGGATGTACTGTTGTTTCGTTTGAGCGCCGGTTCAACGGTAGCGGGCGTGTTCACACAGAACCGCTTTTGTGCCGCACCGGTACTGGTTTCGAAGGATCATTTAAGTCATGGCGATATTCGTGCATTGGTGGTGAACACCGGCAATGCAAACGCGGGGACTGGTGAAAAAGGGCTGTTGGATGCACGAGCAGTCTGCGAAGCCGTGGCTAGCCAGTTGGGCTTGAAGTCAACGCAGATCTTGCCGTTTTCGACGGGTGTAATTCTGGAATCATTACCCGTTGAGAAGATTTTTGCAGGCTTACCTGCTGCCAAGACGGATCTGAAGGAAAACAACTGGATGAATGCTGCTGAAGCAATCATGACTACGGATACGCAACCCAAGGCAGTATCCCGTCAGGTTGAGATTGGTGGGCAGATTGTCACAATCAGCGGAATTTCAAAGGGTGCTGGCATGATTCGCCCAAACATGGCGACTATGCTGGGTTTTGTTGGCACAGATGCCGCGGTGCCGCAGGCTGTGTTACAAGAGTTGGTACGGTATGCGGCCGACCGGTCGTTCAACCGAATCACCATTGACGGTGATACTTCGACCAATGACTCCTTCATTCTGATGGCATCAGGCAAGGTGAATGTGCCAGGTTTTGGAGATACACATAGTCCGGAGTTTGCAGCCCTGCGCGATGCAGTGACTGATGTATCCCAGTACCTTGCCCAAGCGATTGTGCGCGATGGCGAAGGGGCGACCAAGTTCATTTCAGTTCAGGTTGAGGGTGGACGTGATGATGTGGAGTGCGGTGCCGTAGCCTACGCCATTGCTCATTCACCTCTGGTAAAAACAGCATTTTTTGCTTCGGACCCCAATCTGGGGCGTATTCTCGCTGCTATTGGCTATGCCGGGATTGGCGATCTGGATGTCAGCAAGATTGATTTGTATCTAGACGATGTTTGGGTGGCGAAACAGGGTGGGCGTAATCCAGATTATCGTGAGGAAGATGGTCAGCGTGTGATGAAACAGTCGGAGATTACCATTCGTGTGCAATTGAATCGTGGCACCGCGGACACCACTGTGTGGACCTGCGATTTTTCCTACGATTACGTCCGTATCAACGCGGACTACCGCACTTGATTATGATAGAACTACAGCAGCTTATGGCGCGTGCCGAGCAATTGGTGTCGCGCCTGGAAGGGTTATTGCCGCCGACTCCACCTGCCGTCGATTGGCAAGCGCCAGCTTTTTTATGGCGTAGCCGACATGGCCGAGGGTATTTGTATGCGGTGTTGCACCCCCATCAGATCAATCTGGATGATCTGCACAACATTGAGCCGCAAAAAGTACGGATAGTACAGAACACTCAGCAATTTGTGGCGGGCCGGCCGGCTAACAATGTACTACTGACCGGTGCACGTGGTACCGGTAAGTCATCACTTGTAAAGGCCGTATTGAATGCTTTTGCCAGCCAGGGGTTGCGGTTGATTGAGGTTGATAAGGTAGATCTGATTCATTTGCCTGATATTGTCGAGCAGGTTATTGGTCGTCCGGAGCGCTTCATCATTTTCTGTGATGACCTATCGTTTGACGAAGGTGAAGCTGGATATAAAGCGCTCAAATCTGCACTGGACGGCTCAGTAGCGCAAGCGGCTGATAATGTATTGATCTATGCCACTTCCAATCGGCGCCATCTGTTACCTGAATATTTTCATGAGAACGCCCAAACCAAGTATGTTGGTGAGGAAATTCACCCTGCTGAAGCGGTAGAGGAAAAGGTCTCGCTGTCAGAACGCTTCGGGTTATGGGTATCGTTTTATCCGTTTGATCAGACTCAGTATCTGCAAGCGGTGCAGCATTGGTTGCGTCATTTTGACGTTACAGAAGTTGACCAAGAGGAGATTACCCGTGCCGCATTACAGTGGGCGTTGTCTCGTGGCATGCGTAGCGGGCGGGTAGCATGGCAATTTGCACGGGATTGGGCAGGTTTGCATGGTTGATCAGATTGTGGATGTGGTCGCTGGTGTATTGTTGCGACCAGACGGATCGTATTTTCTGGCTAGCCGGCCAGAAGGTAAGGTTTATGCTGGTTACTGGGAATTTCCTGGTGGCAAGGTAGAGCGCGATGAAACTCGATATGCGGCGTTGGTTCGCGAATTACAGGAAGAGTTGGGCATTGACGTAAAACATGCTACGCCTTGGTTGACCCAAGTATTTACTTACCCTCATGCCACGGTCAGATTGAATTTCTTTTTGGTTGACCAATGGTTAGGTGAGCCGCATCCGAAGGAAGGCCAACAGTTTGCTTGGCAGCAGCCTGGGCTATTGACGGTTGATCCTGTATTGCCAGCCAACACGCCCATCTTCCGGGCGCTATCGTTGCCTCAATGTTATGCCATTACCAACGTTGCTGAACTTGGGGTAGATGTTCAGTTGCAACGTCTTGATCAGGCATTGGCCGGTGGCCTGAGGTTAATACAGATTCGCGAAAAACAGTTGGAAGGAGCCGATTGGCTGATATTTGCCCGTAGTGTTGTGACGCGTGCTCATGCACGAGGTGCAAAAGTGATGGTCAATGGCACGACTGAACAGGCTAAAGCGTGTGGAGCGGATGGTGTGCACCTATCGACCGCGGCGTTAATGGCATTGCAGGAACGGCCAGCCATGGTATGGGTGGGTGCATCTTGCCATTGTTTGACGGACCTGCAACATGCCAAGCAATTGGGTGTCGATTACGCCTTGCTGGGATCTGTGTTACCGACGAAATCGCATCCAGGTGGGTCGACCTTGGGCTGGGCTGGCTTTCAGGCACTGCATCAAGTCGGATGGTCTTTTCCGCTCTATGCACTGGGTGGTATGCAGCCCAGTGACCAAACTGTTGCAGCTGAACACGGCGCCCACGGTATTGCGATGCAACGACAGGTTTGGTGATGATTTGGCAATGGTTTGCTAAGTGGCGTGCTAGCGTCGGTATTCACGCCCAAAAATTGGTCCGTTTTTTGTGGCTGAGTATGAGGGCAAGTCTGTTGTTCGTGCTGGTTGGTTGTCCAGAGAAACCAACTATTGTCACGGCGGTTTGTCCAGACTTGGCCGCTGGGTGTCAGTTTCTACTATCTGACCGTATGATACACGCCAAAGCTAATGGGGCTATTACCGCCATCCGACCATTCAAACTAACTATCACATCAGTTGGTGCAAAACAGGTTTCTGCCGAATTTGTGATGCAAGGTATGGAAATGGGGCCGAGCCGATATCGTTTCATTTCTTCTTCTGGTGATACTTGGATAGCCGATGTCATGTTGCCAATCTGCGTACAGGGGCGTCGTGACTGGTACATGATATTGAATCTTGATGATCGCCAAGTGCGTGTACCTTTTACCAGTCAATGATGATTGCCCAACAGGCTTGACCTTCTTCTGATCAGTATCAACAAATGTTGCCCAATATCGAGTTAATCTCACATGACATTGATGTGTGAGTTCCCATCACGCTGTCACTTCTCTTTAACTTGAATTGGTGGTGGTCTATCCATCGACGTTGGAGCCAACATGCGAATTGCTGTTTTCGACACCCATACCTATGATCGGGATGCATTAACCCGAGCCAACGTACTCTACGGACATGAGCTTCAGTTCTTTGAGGCTAGGCTGACAATGCAAACGGTGGGCTTGGCAGCGGGTTATGAAGTTGTTTGTCCATTTGTAAATGACAAGTTGGATGCAGCAACATTGGCCCAACTGAAACAGCTGGGTGTCAGGCTGATCGCATTGCGTGCAGCAGGCTACAACGCGATCGACGTACCCGAGGCGTGTCGATTGGGTTTGTGTGTGGTCCGCGTTCCCGCCTATTCTCCACATGCGGTTGCTGAACACGCTTTTGCACTGCTTTTGTCGTTAATCCGTAAAACTCATCGTGCTTATAACCGAGTTCGGGATGGCAATTTTTCACTGGATGGTTTGGTCGGGTTCGACCTATATGGCAAGACGCTGGGTATTATCGGAACTGGTCGTATTGGACAAGCGGCGATTGGTATCGCCAAGGGTTTCGGTTGTCGTGTGCTGGCGGATGATCTCTACCCAGATGACAAACTTGCAACTGGCGCGGTTGCTGACCTTCCCCAATGTACTCGTGACTTCTCACCAGGGTTTCTTGACGCAGGAGGCATTGGATAACATTGCCAGTACAACCTTAGCTAATGTCACGGCCTTCGCTGTGGGTGAAAAGCTGGATAATGAGGTTAGTTAAGGTTGTTCCCATCCGTAGCGACTTCATCTTTACACGGGATACGATATTGCTCGTTTGCCCACTGACCCAGATCGATCAAACGACACCGCTCCGAACAAAAAGGACGATACTTATTTTCCAGTACCCAGGCCGTCAAGGTGCGGCAATTGGGGCAAGGAACTTGGCGAGGTATAGAAGTTTCGGACATGATGCCAACAACAGTTTCCAATAATGATTGGTCAGGATTATCGCATGTTATCTGAGTAAAGGTGCTTGGGTTTAGGGCTTGTACGAATGCTCAGAGATTGCAATAAGTCAGATTGAACTCAACATCTCCATCGAACTGTCGCGGTTTATCCTGACCTGTGACCGGATGGGTGAAGCGTACATTGATAGCGTATTTGTTGGCGGAAAGTTCAGGCACGCACGCATAGTTTTCGTCCAGTGACACCTTCAGCAGTTGGACAATTTTGCCGCCAGACATTTGCTGAAATACCCCTTTGCGGGCGATGTAATGCATTGCCTTGCCGCTATCCCGTAACAGGTGCAACACAATGCTGAAACCATCTTGCAATGGGGTTAGCGGTCCAATCCACTCTCGGAGATCTGTTTGACGTGCTTCCAAGGGTTTGCGTTGCCAGTAATAGTAGGATGGCAGATCAAACTCACAGGCCCCACCGGGGATGGAGGTACGTTGCTTGATGCTCATCAACCATTCATTGTCACGCAAATGCTGGCCAATACGACCTACCATCTCCAATAATCTGGCGGATGCATGCTCGATGTCATTGAGAACCTGATCAAGCGCATCTTCGGCAATTTGTGGGTTGTTACGCAGCGCTTCGAGTGTATGCTTTTGTCGTTCAAGCTCTTGAATCAGATCTGATTTCAGGTCTGCACGACTGGCGACTTCCATGATCTCGAACATCACCATCAGTGCCGCATGATGGTCATGTGAATCCTGCCTGTTGGCAAAGTGATCAAAGCGTGCGAACAGATCCTCCAGCCGCAGCATGGTACGGATACGCTCGTTCAATGGAAACTCGTAACTGATCACAGGATTTGCCGTTGATCGAAATAATCCATCAATTCTGAGGGATAAAGACGGAATTGACAAATGTCACTCGAAGTTTCGTTAGTTACTAATTGATTTTACTGGATAACTCATTATAGACCTTATCCAGTGCCACAACTTGAGGGTATAGCGTTTCCGCCGTGCCATTATTGTTGATCACATCGTCCGCAAAGGCAAGGCGCGTCTCGCGTGGTGCCTGCTTGGCCATAATTGCCCTGGCTTCAGATTCGTTTAATCCACTTCGTGTCATGACTCGGGCAATTTGCACTGCTTCTCCGCAATCGATGACTAGTACCCGATTGGCAATTTTTAGATAGGTACCAGTTTCAACTAATAACGGCACAGCCAGCAGCGTATAAGCATGCTGGCTTTGCTTGAGCATCATTAGCACCTGTTCATGGATCAACGGGTGAAGAATTTGTTCCAGACGTTGTTTGGCTGATGGATCTGCAAAAATCAGATGACGCATCACATCTCTTGCCATGGCGCCGTGTTGATCAATGTAGTGTGAACCAAAGGTTGTACGTATGGGTTCAATGGCTTGACCATTTGGCTGAGTCAAGCGATGTGCAATATCATCTGTGTCAATCAAGCCTGCGCCAAGCGAGCAAAATAGTTTGGCGACGGTTGATTTGCCAGAACCAATTCCTCCAGTCAATGCAACTACATAAGTCATCGCATGATTCCAATCATGTCTGCGATTTCATAACCCCATAACATGGATGCCCATCCAGCCATTGCTAAGTAGGGCCCAAACGCGAATGGTGTTTCCAACCCCCGACGGGCGCGTAGATTGGCAACGATGCCGCCGATCACACCCGCAACTGCGGACATCAGGATAATCTGAGGTAATGCAGCCCATCCAAGCCAGGCACCCAATGCGGCAAGTAGTTTGAAATCACCATAACCCATGCCTTCTTTGCCGCGAATCAGCTTGAATAGCCAATATATGCTCCATAAGATCAAATACCCTGCAATGGCGCCAATTACGGCATCGCGAAGTGGGACACCGAGCATGCCATTCAAATTGAACAGCAAACCGAGCCAAAGCAACGGCAGGGTGATGTCATCTGGTAAAAGTCGGGTATCAAAGTCAATGAATGTCAGTGCAATTAATGACCAGCTAAAAAGGATTGCCCCCAGAGTAAGCCAACTGACGCCGAATCGCAGGCCAATGTAGCCTGTTATAAGACCGGTAATGGCCTCAACCATCGGGTATCTCAAACTGATTGGGGCTTTACATCCCTTGCATTTACCTTGGAGGATTAATACATAACTGATAATTGGAATATTTTCGAACGCCGTAATCTGATGGCCACAATGCGGACAGGCGGAACGTGGGGTAACTAGATTATAGCGTGGTAAGGTTTTGGGCTCCTCTCCACGGGCAAAGTCACATTCTGCTTGCCACTCACGTTCCATCATGATGGGAAGTCGATGGATTACTACATTCAGAAAACTGCCTACCAGCAGGCCTAATACCAAACAAACGCCCGCGAAAACCGCGGGCGATGTAGCTAATAATATGATCAAGTCATTCATTTATTTATCTTTATCCAACTGCTTGACCCATCTTGAAGATTGGCAAATACATCGCAACCACAATACCGCCAATCAAGGTACCCAATACAACCATGATGATTGGTTCCATCAAACTGGACAAGGCATCGACGGCATTGTCGACTTCTTCTTCATAATAGTCAGCTACTTTGCTTAGCATGGAATCCAGAGCGCCAGATTCTTCACCGATGGCGGTCATCTGCAAAACCATATTGGGGAACACATCTGCGTTTTGCATTGCAACTGTGAGGCTTGTACCAGTAGAGACTTCATTTTGAATCTTCTTGGTGGCATCGGTATACACTTGGTTACCTGATGCACCACCTACAGAATCAAGCGCTTCAACAAGTGGGACGCCCGCGGCAAACATGGTGGATAAGGTTCTGGTCCAGCGTGCAATGGTTGCCTTCCGAATAATGTCGCCAAAGACAGGGGCTTTCAACGTCCATCTATCAATGGCAACTTGCAGTGCTTTGGAACGTTTCTTTGCTTCAATGAAGCCGAAGATGCCGCCAAAGATGCCGCCAAAGATGGCCCACCAGTATTCGACAAAAAACTCGGACATGGCCATGACCAATAGAGTAGGGCCTGGTAGATCTGCTCCAAAACTTGAGAACAAATCCTTGAATGCTGGGATTACAAAAATCATGATCACAGCAGTGATAACGAATGCAGCTACGATAACCGCTGTTGGATAAAACATTGCGGATTTGATCTTGGCTTTAACTGCGAGGATTTTTTCCTTATAGGTTGCCAGTCGATCCAGCAAGGCTTCCAAGATACCTGCTTGTTCGCCTGCTTGAACCAAGTTGCAGAACAAGTTATCAAAATATAAGGGGCGTTTACGGAAAGCCGCAGTCAAACTCATCCCTGTTTCTACGTCCGACTTGATATCCAGCAGTAATCGGGTCACTGAAGGGTTGCTGTGGCCTTTGGCCACAATATCGAACGATTGAAGCAGCGGCACGCCTGATTTCATCATGGTTGCCATCTGCCGAGTGAACAATGCGATATCCTTCTCGGTGATTTTCTTGCCCATGCTGCTGCGCTGTCGTTTGACTCGCGCTACACGAATGCCCTGGCGACGCAATGTTGCTTGTACCTGGGCTTCACCACCAGCGCTCATTTCACCTTTGACACGCTTGCCCGTTCTGTCTTGCCCTTCCCAGGCAAACATGTATTGCTTGGTCTTGGGCTGTCGTCGAGTTGCCACTGCCATTTATTATCCCCAGATTATTCGTTGGTTACCGACTCGACTTCTTCCAGAGAAGTCATGCCCTGCTTGACTTTCAGCAAACCAGATTGCCGGAGGTCTTTGACTCCCTCGCGTCGCGCCTGATCCGCAATATCCATGGCTGTGCCATTTTGAAGAATGATCCGCTGTGTTTCCTCTGAAATGGGCATGACTTGGTAAATACCCACCCGTCCTTTATAACCGGACCCTTTGCAGGTATCGCAACCAACGGGGCCATAGGGTTTCCATGAGCCGTCCAGTTCTTCCTCATTGAAACCTGCTTGCAACAATGCCTCTCTGGGTAGGTCTGTAGGCTTTTTGCAGTTGGAGCATAGTCGCCGTGCCAATCGCTGTGCTGTGATCAAGATCACGGAGCTGGCAATGTTGAACGGTGCAACACCCATATTCATCATACGGGTCAGGGTTGTAGGAGCGTCGTTGGTATGTAAGGTTGAGAACACCATATGGCCAGTCTGTGCCGCTTTAATGGCAATATCTGCTGTCTCCAAGTCTCGAATTTCACCCACCATAATGATGTCCGGATCTTGACGGAGAAAGGATTTGAGCGCGGCAGAAAAGGTCAATCCTGCTTTTTCATTGACGTTGACCTGGTTGATCCCTGGTAAGTTAATTTCAGCGGGATCTTCTGCGGTTGAAATATTAATGCCTGGTTCATTCAGGATGTTTAAGCAGGTGTATAGCGAAACAGTTTTACCAGACCCCGTTGGGCCGGTCACCAACACCATGCCGTATGGCCGTTTGATCGCATTCATCAATGCAGATTTTTGTTCTGGCTCATAGCCCAACGCATCAATGCCTAAGGTAGCACTGGACGGATCCAGGATACGCATTACGATTTTTTCGCCAAACAGGGTGGGTAATGTGCTGACCCGAAAATCGATCGCGCGAGTACCGGATAATTTAAGTTTCATCCGACCATCTTGTGGAACCCGTTTTTCCGAGATGTCCAGACTGGAGATAACTTTGATCCGCGCTGCGATTTTTTCCTTTAATGCCAAAGGTGGCTGCGCCACTTCCTTTAAGATACCATCTACACGATAGCGAACACGGTAGAACTTTTCATATGGTTCAAAGTGGATATCGGATGCCCCTGCATTGATGGCGTCCAATAAGACTTTTTGTACATATCTGACGACTGGCGCATCATCGACATCGACATTGGTGTCACTTTCCGGCTGCTCTTCGGCAGTTGCAGTCGTGTCCATATCCAATGCAATGTCGTCATCTACCAGTGATTGCAAGTTAACGCCACTGGCCTCGACAGCTTTCTCAATGTATACGCCAAGTTTGTTGTCTTCAACGACGATGGGATCCACTACCAGACTGGTTTGGAATTTGGCTTCTTCCAATGCTTGGAGATTGGTGGGGTCTGATATGGCGACGAATAGCTTGTTGCCGCGCTTATGCAAGGGCAGGATTCGCTTTCCTACCATCAACTTATGATCTAATGCTTTGCCTGGAATGGTTGACGGATCAATCACATTCAGATCCAGTAGAGGAAACCCAAAAGTCTGCGATGCAAACTCGGCGATCTGGTAGGCTGTCAGTCGCTTGCTGAGTAACAATTGCTGGATAAAAGAGATACTTGCCGTGTTTGCCTGCGACTGTAGGTTGTCTGCATCAGTCTGTGGAAGCAGATTATGCTGAACAAGCGCACGTGCGAGCCCGGATAATTGAGTAGTAGAAGGCGATACGGCCATGGTTGCAGCAGTCTGTTTATTAGTAACCGTTAAAATTCAGAAATAATGCACTCGACATGAAACTTTGTAAAGCGTGTACGCCATGTCTGATGCGGTTTGAATGACTTTTCTTTGCGGAATCAGCAGGCTTCTTGTGAGCAAAGAAAGTTGTATTCGCTCGCTTCAGTCTAGGAGGCTTTATAAGGAAAGTAAATTTTGACAGTTTTGACTGTGCGTCCCTGTGTTTGTAGGATTTCCAACCGTTGCCCGCCTAATGCAAGGCAAGTCCCAGCTTCTGGAATGGCCCGAAAATACTCAACGATCAATCCGTTCAATGTGTTCGGGCCTGTAAGTGGGAAATGGGTTTCCAGTTTGCGGTTCAGGTCCCGAAGTAATGCGCTGCCATCAACAATAATCCCTGTTCCATCATGGCGGTCAAAAGTGGTGTCAATATTGGGAGGGATTGTGGTGAACTCACCTATCATCTGCTCCAGAATATCTTCTAATGTGATCAGGCCAAGTAGTTCACCATACTCATCCACGATCAGGCCAAGTCGTTGCTTGCACTCCTGAAATTGCTGCAATTGGGTGAAGAGCTGTGTACCAGTTGGCACGAAATAGGGTTCGCGCATGATGTTTCGGAGCATGTCAGCTTCAATGCCGTGCATGGCTTGGTGAAGCACGGTTCTAACATGCACGATTCCGATGATGTCATCTGATACCCCTTCGTAGACTGGCATGCGAGTGTGGTGGCAAGTGGCAATCTGATGAGCGAGCTGCTCTGGCGCCATGCTGAGATTCAATGCCTCAATGTTGCGGCGAGGGATCATGATGTCATCTACGGTTACTTGCTGTAGTTCGAACAGATTCATCAATATGCTGTGATGTTTCTTGCTCACAAATCTTGCAGAGTCTAAGGCTAGCATTCTGAATTCATCTGAGGTCATGGTGTCTTCTTCGTCAGCCGGTAGCGTTACCCGAAGCAGGCGCAAAATTGCTCTGACTGTTTGATTCACCATCCAGACCGCAGGGCTAAGTAAGATGAGGATTATTTTGAGTGGCAGGCTGAACATGACGGCTGTTTGATTGGCATGTTTTGCTGCCAGAATCTTTGGTGTGGCTTCGCTAAAAATCAGGATTGCAATGGTGACCAAGACTGTGGAAATGGCAAGCGCCAATTTATCATTGTCGGCCAGCTGAAAAGAGATGACGGTTGCCAAGCCCGCAGAGGTGGCATTGAGTAGATTACTGCCTAGCAAAATGACGCCAAGCAGATCTTCTGTTTGCGAGATTAAGGACAATGCCAATTTTGCTCCATGGCTGCCTCTTTTTGCAGCCAAGTTCAGGCGATGTCGATTGGCTGCCAGCATGGCTACTTCCGCTGCGGAAAAAAAAGCGGACGTAATCAGACAACATGCTAGTGCAATAAAAAGAAAGCTAAGCGGTATGGTTTCCACTCAGTGGGCGCGGTTTGGAAAAATTGAAGGTGATGAGATATCAACGTTGCAAAACGACTTCCAATACAAACTTGCTACCAATATAGGCAAGAAGAAGCAAACCGAAACCAGATAAAGTCCAGCGTACTGCAATTCGCCCTCGCCACCCTAGGATAGACCTACCCGTTAACAGAGCCGCGAACACAAGCCATGCGACGACAGTAAATAGATTTTTGTGGTTTAGTCGAAACGGTTGATGAAAAATTTCCTCCGAAAACAACATCCCGCTCAGTAGGGTGAAGGTCAGTACAACGAACCCGCTTAACAACACTTTGAACAGGAGTGATTCCAAACTCAGAAGTGGCGGAAGTGCTGGACCATGGTTTGCGAATGCGTGGTGATGTAGGCGTTTGTCAACCACATTCATTAGCAAGGCAATGATGGCTGCGTTGGTAAGTAAGCCATAAGCCAACATGGCAGATAGGACATGAGCGCGGAATGCCAATAACTCAGTGCCATGGAAACTATGTAGAGGAGGCATCCAAATTCCGGTAATCACGGCGCCAGCTGCAGTGGCCAACAATGCAGGCTGTATGCTGGCTAGCGGATAGAAGAACATGCCTAGCCAAAAGATGGAGACCGATAGGAACAATGTAATAGAAAGTGCGGTTCCGACCCCAAGGCCTATCACGTTGCTATGCCAGATCGCATCCACTAGCGTCCAGCCATGTAAAGACAGCGCAATCAATAACATGCTTTGTACTGCCGCCAGTGGCAATTTACGTTCGGTACGATTGGTTCGCCAAAAATACCAAGCGAGGCTGCAATAGGCAGCAATACTTAATAGGGGCAGAGTACGCACGTTAACTCATGTAGAATCTAAGGTTTCGACATTAGTCTACATCATCTCGGATAGTGCGGGCAGGCCGCAGATAGCCGGGATCCAAAGGAATGCAGCATGTTTGATAATCTTTCCAACCGCCTATCCGGGGTCGTCAAGACATTACGAGGGCACGCCCGGCTAACTGAATCCAATATCCAGGATGCCCTACGAGAGGTGCGAATGGCCTTGTTGGAGGCTGATGTTGCCTTACCCGTTGTCAAAGCTTTCATTAGCGATGTAAAAGTACGTGCATTGGGTAAGGACGTCATAGGTAGCCTGACGCCGGGACAAGCGTTGATTGGCGTGGTGTATGAAGAGTTGGTCAAGTTGATGGGGGCGCAAAATGATGCACTCAACTTGGCGGCAGTTCCACCGGCGATTGTCCTAATGGCGGGCTTACAAGGTTCAGGCAAGACAACGACCTCAGGTAAGCTAGCCAAGCTATTGAAAGAAAAGCAGAAGAAAAAAGTCTTGCTGGTGTCATGTGATGTTTATCGTCCTGCAGCGATTGACCAGTTGAAAACACTTGCACAGCAATTGGATGTTGAATGGTTCCCATCTGATGTGACTCAAAAGCCAGAGGCGATTGCTTTGGCTGCTCTGGATTATGCGAAGCGCCATTTTCACGACGTTTTGATTGTTGATACAGCTGGTCGTCTTGCTATTGATGAGCAGATGATGGCGGAAATCAAAATACTTCATGCATCCTTAAATCCAATTGAAACCTTGTTTGTTGTTGATGCAATGCAAGGGCAAGACGCAGTTAACGTTGCGCAGGCATTCAACGCAACATTGCCACTGACTGGGGTGGTTCTGACAAAATTGGATGGTGATGCGCGTGGCGGTGCTGCGTTGTCAGTACGGAATATCACGGGTAAGCCCATTAAATTTGTAGGGGTAGGCGAGAAACTGACCGGGTTGGAGCCATTTTATCCTGACCGGATGGCTTCGCGTATTCTGGGAATGGGGGATGTACTGACGCTCATCGAAGACGCACAGCGGACTGTGGATCACGAAGAGGCGCAGAAGCTTGTTAAGAAGATGAAATCCGGCAAAGGTTTCGACCTGGAGGATTTCAAGACGCAAATCCAGCAAATGCGCAAGATGGGTGGCATGTCTTCATTGTTGGACAAATTGCCAGGCCAAATGAGCCAGCTTGCGCAAGGGCAGATTGACGACAAATTGATCAATCGTATTGAGGGCATCATCAATTCAATGACCCCACAAGAGCGCGCAAAGCCAGAACTGATCAAAGCATCTCGTAAACGTCGGATTGCGGCGGGAGCCGGCGTAACGGTGCAAGAAGTCAATAAGCTGTTGAATCAATTCGAGCAAACTCAGAAAGTCATGAAGCAGTTTAGCAAAGGTGGTATGACGAAGCTGATGCGCGGCATGAAGGGTATGTTCCCAGGTATGTAACATTGATACCAGAAATTTCTTGTCAAATTTCAAAGCAATAACATACAATCTCTGTCTTTTTCCTGTTTTCGAGATAGGTACTGCAATGGTCGTTATTCGTCTGGCTCGTGGTGGCGCTAAAAATCGCCCGTTTTTCAATGTAGTGGTTGCTGATTCCCGTAATCGTCGCGACGGTCGTTTCATTGAGCGCGTTGGCTTCTATAATCCTGTTGCTAAAGAAGGCGCTGAAGGTTGTCGTTTGGCCATGGATCGCGTCCAGTTCTGGCAAGAGCGCGGTGCGCAAGTAAGCGACGCCGTTGCCAAGCTGATCAAGAAATCTGCAAAAGCAGCAGCCTGATTTTGGTTGTGCAGCCTGACGACATCGTGGTAATGGGGCAAATTGGTGCTCCGTTTGGTGTGCGAGGATGGGTTCACGCTTATGCAGATACCGAGAATCCTGATAGTTTGATGGATTATGCGGTATGGCGTGTGGGAAAGCCGGGTGGCTGGCAATGCTACAAGGTTGAAGAGATTGAACTGCACGCAAAGAGCATTGTTGTAAAGTTTGAAGGTATTGCAGATCGTAATGCTGCTGCTGCGTTGCGTAATGCCCAGATTGGGGTATTGCGTAGTGAATTACCGGAGACTGAAGAGGGTGAGTACTATTGGTCCGATCTGATCGGATTGGAGGTGATCAATCTCCAGGGCGAGCGATTGGGTGAGGTAGCCCAATTGTTTGCAACCGGTGCCAATGACATTCTCGTCGTGCGCAATGGTGAAACTGAGCGCTTGTTGCCTTTTGTAAAGAGTGTTGTTCAATCTGTCGATGCAACTGATCGTAAGATTACAGTCGATTGGGGATTGGATTACTAAATGCAATTCGATGTTGTGACATTGTTTGCGTCTATGTTTGATGCGATCACGCAACATGGCATTTCACGTCGCGCCTTAGAGCGTGGTGTATATGATTTGCATTGCTGGAATCCACGAGACTTTGCATCTGACAGCTACCGCACAGTAGATGATCGCCCCTATGGCGGTGGCCCTGGTATGGTAATGCTTGCCGAACCGTTGGAGCTAGCGTTGGGTGCGGCTAAAGCGCGTCAACGTGCTGTTGGTATACCTGCCTCGAAAGTAGTCTACCTCTCACCGCAAGGCAAGCTGTTGAATCACCAGCTGGTGATGTCACTTTGTCGTGAGCCCGGTCTGGTTTTGTTGGCTGGCCGGTATGAAGGAATCGATGAACGCGTCATTGAACGACACGTTGATATGGAAGTTTCCATCGGCGATTACGTTTTGTCCGGTGGTGAGTTGGGTGCGATGGTTATGATCGATTCGATTGTCCGCCAGTTGCCCGGTGTCCTGAATACAGATGCATCGGCAGAACAGGATTCCTTTGTGAATGGCCTGCTAGATTGCCCGCATTACACGCGTCCTGAAGATTATCGGGGCGCGCGGGTGCCGGATGTACTGCTTTCGGGTAACCATGCTCAAATCAATCGCTGGCGGTTGAAGCAATCGCTTGGCCGTACTTGGTTACGACGAGCGGATTTGTTGGTAAATCGTCAGTTTACAAAAGAGGAATCTCGGCTTCTGGTGGAGTATCAGAAGGAACAAGATTCCAATAACCGGAGTAATGAAATATGAATTTGATTCAACAACTTGAGCAAGAAGAAATTGCTCGTTTGGCTAAGGTAGTTCCTGAATTTGCACCTGGTGATACCGTAGTGGTTCAGGTGAAGGTAAAGGAAGGTAATCGTGAGCGTCTGCAGGCTTATGAAGGCGTTGTCATTGCCAAGCGTAATCGTGGTTTGAACAGTTCCTTTATCGTTCGTAAGATTTCTTCTGGCGAAGGTGTCGAACGTACATTCCAAACCTATTCTCCGGTTGTGGCTTCTATCGAAGTTAAGCGCCGTGGTGATGTTCGCCGCGCTAAGCTTTACTATTTGCGCGAACGCTCAGGCAAGTCTGCTCGAATTAAGGAAAAGCTGCCTACTCGCAAGGCTGATAAGGCATAAGCTTTGCTTCTGCTTGGTATAATAAAAAACGCCGCAAAAAGCGGCGTTTTTTATTTGTAGAATATTGATTTTGAGTTTGATAGTCCAAGACCGCTATCTGTTGTTACCGTTACCATTCATCCAGCAACTAAGGGTTAATTTTTAGTGTCAGCCCTCATCTGATGCAAATGGGTAAAGAAGACGGACGTAAGCTGCAGCAGCAAGAACAGCAAGAACAGCAAGAACAGCACGAAAGGCGCAAACAAGCCGTGAGACTGCTATCCGTGCGGCATTCCCATCAAGGAAGTGGCGGCTATCTAGGCGTGGAGCAGGGAGCCGTGCGTAGCACGGTCTGCTAACACCGTTTGTCTCAAGACCCTCGCTGGGGCAACAGTGGCGCCTGAGCGCCGATCAGGAGTTACACATCCGGTGCCTGATCTACAAGAGCCGCCCTGAGCAACTCAAGCTGGAGTTTGCGTTGTGGACGAAGATGGAGGTGTTATTGCTGGTCAGGAAGGAATTCGACTTGGCGTTGCCGATTCGCACTATGGGTGAGTACCTCAAGCGCTGGGGTTTCATGCCACAGAAGCCCATCGAGCGAGTCTATGAGCAACGCCCCGAGGCAAGTCGAGCAATGGCTCTCAATGAGCAGTATCTTGAGATTGCCAAGCGTGCCAAAACCGAAGACGCCAAAATTGACGGGGGAGATGAGATTGCCGTGGTCAACACCGATGTGTGCGGGCGGGGCTGCCAACCCCATGGGCAGGCTATGTGGTCTTTGCTGTGGATGGGACACGCCACAAACTCATTGAATTCTTGCGGGCTTTGATCAAGGACGCGTGCAAGAAGCTATTCCTGATGCTGGACAACCTTCGGATACATCACAGTAAGCCCGGCAAGGCGTGGCTGGCTGAGCACCAAGCTCTACCTGCCCAGTTACAGCTCTGAACACCTGGACGAACGCTTGAGCGCCGACCTTAAGTATGCATTGCGCTTGCGCATTCAGGTGCGAACCAAGGACAAGCTCAAGCAAGCGACCAATGCCCATTTAGCGCCGTTGGAAAACACCTCGGAGTGAGTATGCTCTTATTTCGAAAATGCCAAGATCAAGTACGTCGCTTGATCAATACTTGATTACCGGGTAAATAGTGGAATTTCTATTTGAGTCCGTATGACTAACAGAACAGCTATGGGTTGAATTCAAGTGCTATGCAAAAAGAATATCAGGCAATTCTTGAGATGCCAGTGACCAAGCTGGGCATTAAGACTGATCAACATGTATTGAAAGGGATCGATTTTTTGCCACTTGATACTGCAATCCTTGCTCCCTGTACGGCAATAGCTGAGGGAGTTTGTCAACAATTGCAGTGCTATTTAGAGGATTCAAGCTTTGTATTTGATTTACCACTACAGCTGACGGGGACGGCTTTTCAACAACAAGTATGGCATGCCATAGGTGATGTGCCTGCAGGCCAGACTCAGAGTTATGCTATGCTGGCCGCGAAGATTGGTAGTGTTGCAAGAGCTGTAGGTCAAGCATGTGGTGCCAATCCAATTCCACTGATTATTCCATGCCACCGAATTGTGGCTCAGTATGGTGTCGGTGGGTTTAGTCATCAAACAGCCGGAACCATGCTGACTATTAAGCAATGGTTACTTTGGCATGAAGGGTTGGCTGATTTTGTTGGATGAGTTTATCGATAGCCTCTTGCTGGAAGAGGGGCTATCGTCAAATACATTGCAAGCTTATCGGCGGGATCTGAGCCAATTTGAAAATTGGCTTCTGGCACGACAGGTCGTTTCGCTTATTGAGGCGAACGAGGTTGATCTTGAGCGATACCTTGGTTATTTGAATCGTGAACGTCAAGCTAAGGCAAGCTCAGTTGCCCGATTTGTTTCTAGTGCCAAACGTTTCTATCGCTATTGCATGATATATGGGAAGTTGACACGTGACCCTACTTTGCGACTTGAAGCGCCAACAAATCGACGACATTTGCCAAAAGTGTTGACGGAAAGCCAGGTGGATGGTTTGCTTGAAGCACCAGATGTAACGGATACGTTAGGTTTGCGCGATAAAGCAATGCTGGAAGTTATGTATGCGACTGGTTTGCGAGTGTCGGAATTGGTAGGGCTACAGCTTGCACATGTCTCCCTAAGTGAAGGAACGGTAGCAACGGTGGGTAAGGGGGGGAAGCCAAGATTGGTCCCGCTTGGTGAAGAAGCAGTGTTTTGGATTCAGCGCTATTTGTCGGATGCCCGTATGTCCCTGATGCCACTGGGCGGATCGTCTGTACTATTCTTGACCATTCGAGGCGAAGTGATGACGCGACAGATGTTCTGGTTGCTGGTCAAGCGCTATGCTGTGGCAGCTGGTATTGACAGCAGCGCGATTTCACCCCATACGATCCGTCATGCCTTTGCAACGCATCTATTGAATCATGGCGCGGATCTACGAGTTGTACAAATGTTACTTGGCCATGCCGACATCTCTACTACGCAAATCTATACACATGTGGCGAGAGAGCGGCTGAAGCAACTGCATTTAGTGCATCATCCGCGTGGATAACTAACAAGCCACATTCGACGTGGCTTGTTAGTTGCATTGTGGAATTACTTAAGGGTTGGTTGGCACGGGCTCGGAGTCAGCAGTAGATTGAATATCCAACTTTACATCTACATCATTCTCTATATCAACCGTGACACTTCCACCGCTAGCCAGACGGCCGAACAGTAGCTCATCAGCCAAGGCTTTGCGGATGGTATCCTGAATCAACCGTTGCATTGGCCGAGCACCCATCAATGGATCAAAACCATGTTTGGCAAGATATTTCCGCATTTGATCCGAGAAGTGAATTTCGACTTTCTTTTCATGCAATTGTGCTTCCAACTGCAATAAGAATTTATCAACTACTCGCAAGATTACATCTTCATCCAAGCCGTTGAAATGAATGATGGCATCCAAACGATTACGGAATTCCGGTGTGAACAGACGTTTGATATCCTGCATTTCATCGCCAGTCTGCTTCTGATTGGTAAAGCCCATGGTTGGCTTGGAAAGTGATTCTGCCCCCGCATTGGTGGTCATGATAATAATGACGTTACGGAAATCGGCTTTTCTGCCATTGTTATCGGTCAACGTGCCATGATCCATCACTTGTAACAGCACATTATAGATATCTGGATGGGCTTTTTCGATTTCATCCAGCAGTAGTACCGAGTAAGGATGCTTGGTAATTTGCTCCGTCAGCAAGCCACCTTGTTCAAAGCCAACATATCCTGGTGGGGCGCCAATTAATCGGCTGACTGCATGTCGTTCCATATATTCAGACATGTCAAATCGGATCAGCTCAATACCTAGCGTGAAAGCCAGTTGACGAGCCACTTCAGTTTTTCCGACACCGGTCGGACCGCTGAATAGGAAATTGCCAATCGGTTTTTGTGGATTGCCTAAACCTGATCGGGCCATCTTGATGGCCGCTGCCAGCGCGTCAATAGCTTTATCTTGCCCAAATACAACGTTCTTCAGATCACGATCCAGCGTTTTCAGTGAATTCCGATCATCTGACGAGACATTTTTAGGAGGAATCCGTGCAATCTTTGCAATGATTTCTTCGATTTCTGTCTTGCCAATGGTTCGCTTCTGCTTGGATTTAGGGAGAATACGTTGTGCTGCTCCTGCTTCATCAATCACATCAATAGCCTTGTCGGGTAGGTGACGATCATTGATAAATCGAGCAGACAGTTCTGCAGCCGTTGTCAACGCCGAGGCGGTGTACTTCACACCATGGTGTTCTTCAAAGCGTGATTTCAAGCCTTTCAGAATTTCGACGGTTTGATCAACTGTTGGCTCGTTCACATCAATCTTCTGAAAGCGACGTGAAAGTGCGTGATCTTTCTCAAAGACACCACGGAACTCATTGTAAGTCGTTGCGCCAATGCACCGCAGTGTACCGTTGGATAATGCGGGTTTCAGTAGATTGGATGCGTCCAGTGTTCCACCGGACGCAGCACCTGCTCCAACTAGAGTATGAATTTCATCAATGAACAGAACCGCATGTGGGTCAGCTGTCAGCTGCTTGATCACGGCTTTTAGACGTTGTTCAAAGTCGCCACGGTACTTAGTACCTGCTAACAATGCTCCCATGTCCAGGGCATAGACTGTCGAGCGGGATAATACCTCCGGCACTTCGCCTTCCACAATTCGCTTGGCCAAGCCTTCTGCAATAGCTGTTTTGCCAACGCCAGCCTCGCCGACCAAGAGTGGATTGTTCTTACGGCGGCGACAGAGCACTTGGATAACGCGCTCTACTTCAAGCTCACGGCCAATCAGGGGGTCAATTTTGCCGGCTGAAGCCTGCGAATTCAGATTCTGGGTATAGTTTTCCAGCGCGCCAGATGTTCCACTTTCCTGTTCAGCTTCCTGTTCATTGTCTTGTTTTGCACTGCTGGCAGAAGGAGTTTGATCTTTGCTGCTATTTGCCTTCGTGATGCCATGAGAAATGAAGTTCACTACATCAAGCCGCGTGACACCTTGCTGATGCAAGAAAAACACCGCATGAGAATCTTTTTCACCGAAGATAGCGACCAAGACATTCGCCCCATTGACTTCCTTCTTGCCAGACGATTGAACATGCAGGATGGCACGTTGAATGACGCGTTGGAAGCCGAGTGTTGGCTGTGTATCAACTTCTTCACTGCCAGACACGATCGGTGTGTGTTCGTTGATGAACTGAGTCAGACTCTTTTTAAGTTCATCCATATTGACAGCACAAGCGCGTAACACCTCCGCCGCCGTTGGGTTATCCAGCATGGCTAGAAGGAGATGCTCCACCGTAATGAATTCGTGGCGTTTTTGCCGCGCATCCATGAAAGCCATGTGTAATGTAACTTCAAGTTCCTGGGCAATCATTGATCAGTTTTCCTCCATTACACACTGCAGCGGGTGCTGATGTTCGCGTGCGCACTCCAACACCTGATCTACCTTGGTCGCAGCAATATCTTTGGGAAAAATCCCGCAGATGCCACGCCCTTCGGTATGGACTTTGAGCATCACTCTTGTTGCTTGTTCACGTCCCATATGAAAAAACTGCTGCAAGATCAAAACGACGAATTCCATCGGCGTGTAATCGTCGTTAAGAAGCACCACCTTATACATCGCAGGTGGCTTGAGCTTGCTTTTCTCTGGGGCAAGCAGGGAATCATCATTGAGCTGGGTCGACATGACTGCAAGTACTACCGGACTGTGTATAAACTTACCACACTATGCTACGTGCATGCGAAACAAAAAATCACCGTCGGGTACCAGCACAATATATTCGTGCCCACTTATTTTTATTTTGGCCCGACAGGCTAATTTTTCAAGGTGGTTTTGCAAATATAAAAACTTGTCAAAACAATGATTTGTTCTAGTCGACTGATTCTAAACGGAGTGTTTGCCATGTGCAATCCGTGAAGAAAACAAAGGCGGGGTATTGCCCCGCCTTATTACACCAATCATTGCTTCAAGCATAACTCGGCAATGCCTGTAAGGCTGACTTCATTTTTTGTAAGGCTTTGACTTCAATTTGGCGAATCCGCTCTGCGGACACGCCAAACTCTGCGGCGAGATCATGCAAAGTTTTCCCTTCACCATCATCTGCCAACCAGCGTGCCTCGACAATACGGCGACTACGCTCATCTAGGCTCAATAATGCAAGCTCTAAGCCGTCACCCTGCATATGATCAATTGCCAAACGTTCAATCTTACGGCTAGGCTCATTGTCTTCGTCAGCCAGCCAGTCGATCGGAGCGTAGGTGTCTTCACCATCGTCATGTGTGCCTTCCAGCGCAACATCCTGGCCGGACATGCGCATTTCCATTTCCAGCACTTCTTCAGGCTTTACTCCCAACTGTTCAGCAATGTCCTTCGCTTCTTTATGAGTAAGGCTATTGAAGCTGGATTTAAGGCTGCGCAGGTTGAAGAATAATTTGCGCTGGGATTTGGTGGTAGCTACTTTGACCAAACGCCAGTTCTTCAGGATGAATTCATGGATCTCCGCTTTGATCCAATGTACTGCAAAGGAGAACAAGCGTACCCCCCGGTTGGGTTCAAATCGCTTGACTGCCTTCATCAGCCCAATATTACCTTCTTGAATGAGGTCGGCTTGCGGAAGGCCGTAACCAGCATAGCCACGAGCGATCGTCACAACCACTCGTAGGTGGGACATTACCAACTGGCGGGCTGCGCTTAAGTCACTGTCCCGCTGTAGACGCTCGGCAAGCTCTGTTTCTTCCTCTTGCGACAGCATGGGAATGCTGTTCACAGTCTGGATATAGTGTTCCAGGCTGCTTGCGTTGGATAAAACGGGCAAAGCCATCGTTGCGGTCATGTTTGAGATTCCTCCTAAAGCACAGTTTAGCACTCTGCGCATGAGACTGCTAATGTAACGCTAAAGTTCAGTGAATGTGATTGAAATTATCAATGCTTGGTATCAGCTACGTCTATGAAGGATTGAGCTGACGAAGAAATCGATTCACCGACCAGACTGCCCCCCCCCAGCACAACAATCCGGTAATGGAGATGGCAGTCAGCATGTGAACTGGTGAAGGTAGGATCAGGGTGAAATTACTGCCATAACTTTGGGCAATGTCAATGACGGAAGGCTGAAACCGAGTAATCGCCAACGCCACAATGCCACAGCCAAGCAGGCCACCCAAGAAGCCTTGCAGGAGACCAAAGTAGCTGAATGGGCGACGGATGAATTGGTTGGTGCCACCAATCAATTTTGTGATTTCGATTTCCTCTCGTCGCGTCAGCACCTGCATGCGAATAGTATTGCCAGTCAAAATAACGAGAGCTGTGGCCAAACCGATTGCTAGCATCCATGCAAAGCGCTCTCCAAACTGAATTGCAGCAGCTAGGCGATGTGTCCATTCTGCGTCGTAGACCAGATGATCAACAGTCGGCTCAGCTTTGAGTCGCGTGAGTAGTTTTTCCAACACTCCCGCTTCAGTAGTACTGGGTGTTAGGTGAATGACGTTGGGGAACGGGTTACTGGGTAGCGCATCCAGCACTTCACCTAGCCCACGTTGTTTCATGTCGGCCATTGCTTGATCGCGTGAAATGATGTCGACTTTGAGGATGCCAGGTAGGGCCACTAACTTGGCTTTCAGCCCGGGGTCAACTTGTTCGTCTGTACTTTGTTTCAAATAGAGTGTGATGCGGTTTTGTTGTGGCAGGTTGTCACCCAAGCGTGCTGCGTTGTCAAGCAAAGTGTAAAGGCCTAGCGGTAGGCTAAGTGCAATGCTGATGACGATTGCATTCAACAATGTGCTCGCTGGAGCCCGGCGTATCTGACCAAGCGCTTGACATAATGCGGCGGTTTGTACTGCAAACCAGTTCATTGACTGAGCCCCCCATTTTTCAGTCGCAGCACGCGATGTGGGCGGTTTTTAAGAAAGCCTTCGTCATGGGTGGAAAGCACAACTGTGACACCTACCTGATTGAACGACTCGAACAAATCCATGATGTCTTCTGCATAGGCATGGTCGAGGTTACCCGTAGGCTCATCAGCCAATACGATGCTGGGTCGATGCACAATGGCGCGTGCGATGCAAAGCCGTTGTTGCTCACCACCGGATAGGTGGATTGGATTGACACCTGCACGTTCCAGTAAGCCAACGCGATCCAGTGCGGCGCGTGCGCGTTTGCCAGCATCACTGGATGTAAAGCCGATAATGTTCAGTGGCAACAATACATTGTCGAGGACGGTTCGATCAAACAGTAGTTTGTGATCTTGAAAGATCAGACCCAGGTTACGGCGCAGATAGGGTAGGGCCGCCTCTTTCAGTTGTCCTACGTTCTGTCCGTTGACGACAACACTACCAGTCGTTGGGCGCTCAATACCGGCTATCAACTTCAGTAAAGTGGACTTGCCAGCACCAGAATGGCCAGACAGCAGTACCATTTCCCCTTTGTCGATTTCGAAGCTGATGTTCTTGAGCGCTTCATAGCCACCGGGATAGCGCTTGACAACTTGGCTGAACTGGATCATTCGTTGAACATCGCTTCTGAGTAATCGCGGGCAGAAAATGGGCGCAGGTCATCGATTTGTTCACCGACACCAATGAAGCGAACGGGTACCGGGCGTTGCTTGGCAATGGCTGCGATCACACCGCCCTTGGCAGTGCCATCCAGCTTGGTGACAACTAGGCCGGTGAGCCCCAGTGCATCATCGAATGCCTTGACCTGGCTAAGTGCGTTTTGACCGGTGTTGGCATCCAGCACCAGCAGAATCTCGTGTGGGCCAGTAGGGTCAGCTTTTTGAATGACACGTTTGACTTTTTTGATTTCTTCCATTAGATGCAATTGGGTCGGCAAACGACCTGCTGTGTCAGCGAGAACAATATCAATGCCGCGAGCTCTTGCGGCATTGATTGCATCGAAGATCACTGCTGCGGAATCTCCAGATTCCTGTGCGATGACCGTTACGCCATTGCGCTCTCCCCAGGCAATCAATTGTTCACGTGCTGCGGCACGAAAGGTATCGCCAGCGGCCAATAGCACTTTTTTGCCCTGCAATTGGTAATACTTGGCCAATTTGCCTATGGACGTTGTTTTGCCTGCGCCGTTCACGCCAGCCAACATGATGATGAATGGGTTGGCGGTCGAAACATCCAGTGGTTTTTCCAGTGGTTGAATCAACTCGGTAAATGATTGCTGTAACGCATTGCGCAATTGCTCGGCATCATCCAGATTTTGTTTGGCAACACGAGTTCGAATGTCTTCTAGTAGGTGCGTTGTGGCATCCACGCCAACATCACCGGTCAGTAAAATGGTTTCCAGTTCCTCATACAGATCTTCATCAATTTTGCGGCCACGGAACAACGTCGTGAACTGCTTGCCCAACTGAGTACGGGTTTTCGCCAAACCTTGCTTTAGCCGATTGAGCCAACCAGGTTTACTGTCATCTGCCGGTATGTTCGCTTCGATAGTGATGGCGGGTTGCGCCAACAGGGCAGGTGTTTCCAGATTGCCCAATGTTGGTGCCAAATCGGATGCCGGGGTGCTGAATGTGGTTGGAACTTGTGCTGTAAGGATGGTAGGTTCGACAACGGACCCTGGTGCCGTAACGACTGGCGGTACAGGTTCGCTGATGGCTGGTGCGACCTGCTCCGCTGACATGGTCTGGTCTGCAGCTGACACGGTGGTCGTGGGCGTAACGTCCGGTCCCGGTGCGGGTTGTTGTTCGGGGGGAGCGGATGCGGGTGTTGGGGCCGCAGCCTTGTTTTTGTCTCGTTTGAACAGATCGAAGAAACGTTGCATGGCATTCTGCTGGGTTGAGTCGGGTATAATTTTACCCGTTTATTGGGATTGATCCCATGTTGGGATGATCCCGAGCCGATTCCTTGACCTATTTTCAGTTGGCAGCGACAACTTGACACCGAATGGCCTCAGACGCTGAATACCGTCAAACCTGAAATAGGATCAATGCGATTCTATCCCGTTTTCAACCGCTTGCGCCGTGTTAGTCAATGGTTGGCAAGTGGTTTTGTTCACAGCGAAAGTCACATGTATCGCAATAAGGTCAGAATTATCGGGGGTGAATGGAAACGCCGCCAGATTACTTTCCCAGATCATCAAGGTTTGCGTCCAACACCTGATCGGGTGCGGGAGACGTTGTTCAACTGGCTAGGGCAGGATTTGACAGGCCTGCGCTGCCTGGATTTGTTTGCTGGCAGTGGTGCATTGGGATTGGAAGCAGCTTCTCGTATGGCGGCGCACGTCAGTATGGTTGAGTTATCTCGGGAAGTGGTTCAAGCCATCCAACTGAATGTGCGGCACTTGGGCGCGTGTAATGTAGAGGTGATTCAATCAGATGCTGTGCGCTACATCACGCATTGCTTTGACCGATTCGATGTGATTTTTCTGGATCCACCCTTTAAGAGCGACTTGCTGAAGGCTGTGCTGCCATTGGCGACCAAACGTGCCAATTCAAGTGGTTTGATCTACATCGAATGTGCAGTACTACCGGATCTACCGGTTGGATGGCAGGTCCGTCGACAAAGCAAAGCGGGGCTGGTGAATTATGTGCTGCTTGAACAGTCGAATTCAGAAGAATCAATGGCATAACTAAGTAATGACCCTGTTTGCACTCGCTGACAGGTCATGACAAAATGCAGATATGAATAGTTGAGGATTTTACTATGGCTTTAATGATTACCGACGAGTGCATCAATTGCGATGTATGTGAACCGGAATGCCCGAATAGTGCCATTTCGCAAGGGCCGGAAATCTATGTGATTGACCCGAGTCTGTGTACCGAATGTGTGGGCCATTATGATGAGCCGCAATGTCAACAGGTCTGCCCGGTCGATTGTATTCCACACAGCCCGGATCACGTCGAGACACAGGACCAGTTGCATGCGAAATATGTCCGCATTCATGGTAGTTGAGTTGATCAAAATGGTTTCCTGTTGAATCTAGGGCGAGGCGATTTGTCTCGCTTACTGCTTTTAGCTGTTTTTTATCTTCTTGCCTTCTCTTTCTGGTGTAAGTTTTGCTGGTGACTGAGCTCCAATCATCATATGGGAGACAGCCATGCAAACCCAAGCCGTATCTCCAAAGTCGATCCTTGCTTATCAGCGGCCTGCTGAGACGCGACATACAACACCAGCTATATCATCCGCCACGAGAGGGATTGCAGTCGGTGAGCCTGTGGTGATCAGCCAGGATGGGCGTCTGTTGAACATGCAGGACAAGCTTGCTGATCTGGGTCCTTTGGTGTTGCCCACACGAGAATCAGTGGCGAAGCAAATGAAGGATGTCCGCGAGGCATTGATGTATCGGTTGCGAGAGGCTGGTATTCCGACAAATGCCAAGTTCATACTGCAAGAGCAATTTGATGGTTCGCTCCAAGCAGAGGGCCAGAATGCGGATAAAATCAATCAGATGCTGGCCATGCAGCCTGAGCTGGCAAACCATCTGCACGATGGCATGGTACAAAGCAGCATGCTGGCAGTGTTCGAAATGGCAGCAGCAGGAACTGAAGCATGGTACCGCTTGGGTAATCAGGCAACTGGCGCTGTTGCTTATCAATGGTTGCAGTTAATGCAAAATTCGTTCAAATCGATCGAAACTGCTGGTAGTCGTTTGGAATGGAATGGCGACGCCCTATCGTCACCTGCTGTGGCCAAAATGCAGGAGATTCTTGCCGGTGCACCGGTTGACTTGGGATTTGGTGTGGCCTGATACGGCAGTTTTTTCCGGATATGGCAGGGCGAATAAGACTCAGAGCCCTGCAAGAACATTTGGTTTCTTGTTGCTGACCAAGTCCTCTATTGTTTGAATTTATATCTTTTATGAAACAATGACTTAATATTTTTAAGTTAAAGCTTCAAAGTGCTGGATCAATAGTGGTATTGCATTTGTTTGCACGCCTGTGCATTGCTGTGCAAAGTCACCACTAACTCACTGATTATTCACATATGTACGATGAATTTGTCAGCATTCAACCGTTTTCCCTGTTCTTTTGATGATCTCCATCTGGTCTGATTAATGTATTCCCCAGGTCGAGCTCAAGGGGGATGCGACAAGTTGCCAGAAGTGCGGGGTGAACTGTCATCGGCACGGACGAGTGGTAAATGGGATAATCGTCGATTTGACGCAATGAATGATGGATATACCATGTTGGATGGATTGAAAAAGCCACTGCATACCAAGTGGCTGCCAGTGATATTGCTATTGCCGCTATTGGTTGCTGTGGCCTTGCTCTATCTGCAGGTGCCGGCCCCTATGAATGCAGAAGTGACCGTTGGCAAAGCTGCGACTGTTGTGGATGAGTACGCACTGATTCGCTTTTTGCTGCAATTGGTGACGATATTGGCTGTTTCTCGATTGTTGGGGCGCCTGTGCCGCCACATTGGGCAGCCGCAAGTGGTGGGGGAGATGGCCGCTGGTATCCTGCTCGGTCCGACCTTGTTTGGACAATGGGCTCCTGCCTTGTCGCACTGGCTATTCCCCGCAGCTCAACTGGTTTCGTTGAGTGCTGTCAGCCAGGTTGGGCTGGTGCTATTCATGTTTGTCATTGGTTTGGAGATGGATCTGCGCGCCCTGCGTCAAACATCACGGCCTGCACTTGTGGTGGCCATTGGTGCATTGACCCTGCCGTTTGCCTGTGGCATCGGCTTGGCGCACGTGCTGTATCCCGCCTTTGGCAATGCGGCAATTGGCTTTCATGGTTTTGCGTTGTTTATTGGTGTGGCATGCAGTGCCACGGCATTTCCGGTATTGGCGCGAATTCTGCGTGATGCAGGTCTGGCTCGTGCGACCTTGGGCACCATGGCCCTGTCGAGTGCAGCGGTGATCGATATCATAGTCTGGATTGCACTGAGTGTTGTTGTGGCCATGGTCAATGCCCGTACCGATGACTTGTCGGTATGGGTCATGATCGGTGGTGCACTGGCTTATCTGGCTGTCATGGTGGGATTAGTGCGGCCGCTTCTGGCCTGGGTGGTCAACTGCCGGGCCGGTGCGGCAGAGTTTACTCACGACTGGTTGGCACTGGTGTTGGTGTTGTTGTTCTGTTCAGCTGTGGCAACTGAGTGGCTGGGTATCCATGCACTGTTTGGCGCATTTGTGGCCGGTATTGTCATGCCACGTATCAAAGGACAGGCTGAAGGGCTGGTAGAGCGCTTCGAAGACCTGACTTTAGTATTGTTCGTCCCTATCTTTTTTGTGTTCACTGGACTCAGAACCGATATGCAGGCGTTGCTGCATATCGACATGTTGCCTTATGTATTGTTGGTGATTACGGGAGCTACCATGGCCAAGGTGGTTGGGGCTGGGCTGGCAGCCTATCTGGCAGGTATTGCGAAACGTGAAAGCTGGGCGTTGGGTATATTACTGAACACCCGGGGATTGGTTGAGCTGGTGATCTTGAATATCGGGTTGGATATTGGTGTGATCTCACCACCATTGTTTACGGTGCTGGTATTGATGACGATTGTGACAACTTGCATGACCAGCCCGATCTTGCAGCGTCTGGTAGCACGTGAATCGTGACATACTGGGTGCCCTGCTTCGGCACCCGGCATACGTTTGGAATCTGTTCAATGCTTTATTGAGCGACCGGGGTTTATATGCTGCTCAATATCCTCATGTGTTACCCATGTATTTCGGTTTTTTAGCTGTATTTCACCCTGCGGTAGCCATTCATCACAGATCTTGAACAGATGCTCAGTGTATTACGAAGCAACTTTTACCAGTTTGCCCCTGATGGCGACACCGGACATGATCGAGCCGTCGTGACACTCGTATTCATTAGTACTGCTGAATTCGTTCTTCTTGTAGTAGCTCACGACATTGATGACCGCGTTGGCGCCCAGTGTTTTGGCTTTGTCCTGAAATGCCTGTAAAGCAGCCAGTAGTGCCCATTGGCAGGCTTCTTCTGGTGTTTTGCCAACAGAATTGGTTTTGCGATTGGAAATGTCGACCGCAAATTCTTCGACTACCTTGGGGGATTTTTGTTTGCCCCAATAAAACTTGACTGAACCATCCAGTTTGTCTTTGAAATTCTGGCTATTCATAGCGGCTTCAATCGGCAAGTGTAATGCGTCATCCCTGGCGTAGCTGAAACTGGTGACGGATAGCAGACTGGCGGCAAGTAAGGCAGTGGATATCTTCATATTGCAGTTCTTTCAATGTTGGTCAATCAAGGTGAATATCTGAAGGGCTGCAATTATGTCTAATTCCAATGGCATGCCGCCAGTAGTTTTTTTAATCTGATAGGCAAGCAAACTGTGATGAGGTGGATCGGCCAGTGGTTGAATCGGTTGGTAGGCCGATCACTGTGGGTACCTATTGAAGCGTTTTGCGATTTGACATGGCTATTTCGCGTTCACGCACCGTTTTGACAATCTTGTAAATCCATTGCAAAGACACGCCGTACTTGCGTGCCAGCTCAGCATGGTTGGTACCGGTAAATTCCTGGTAGATCAGTTGATCGCGTTCCGATATGCGCTGTGTCAATCCCATGGGAAAATAAACATTTTGTCCGCCCCAGTGGCTTGCCATGCGTTCAGCGATCTCCCAACCCACCTGTTCGGAATGGGCTTGATCCAGTTTGGCGAGTTCAACCAGCGAAGCGGCGACGTGTTGAGCGAGGTCGACGAGCAATTCTGGCCCTTTACTGCGGAAGGATCCCTTCATGCGTGCTCCTTTTTGTTTTGGTTTCTGTTATTACACATGGCCGGTAGGCTGGTTGAATCAGGCGAGGCCATGGACGTCTGGTGCTTTTCATGTGTTGCAACCAAGTGGTCGGGTTGAGTAACCAGGGCAAGGTATGATCCACCTTGCCCTGATCGCCGAGCCGGCATGGCTGTTGCAAAATTGTGTCGCTCGGCAAGTGGACCGGGCTACGTAAGGTGTTGTCATCATGAGGGACAAAAATTTTTGGATGTAGGTTTGCCGACCCGGCTGCATTGTCGCTAAGGCTTGTATAGCCGCCATTTGCGGCCAGCCGGAGCGGCGGAAGATAACGATTTGTGACGTTGAACGTTGCCTCCTCAGCATGGTATGTGGATGATGTCAGCCTGCCAATTGCATAAGTGTTAGCCCGGTTTGAAACGGACAAAGAGGATGGTTTGTTGCGGTAATGACAGGCCTTTCTGCTGACTGAGAGTCGATAGGTTAAATTATTGTATTGGATAGTTATTCATAGACTGTCAGCATAGCGATATTGTATGCCAAGAATGATTTAACTGTCAAAATATACAGTATGTGGTGGCGATTGATCGAGCCTACAGCGGTGATAGCCAGACGGATCTTGCCGGTAAGCTTGGGATCAGCCGCGAGATCCTCCACGATTGGAAGATGCTACCTACTGAGAGCACAAGCATGCTTGTATCAAGATCAATACCCAGCAGAATGAGGCCTGAGTCAAGGTATTCCTTTCTAAGCATTTCAAGACCGACAATTTGGTTGTCACTTCCAACAGCAGTTTAGAAAAGATTGACCGGGCCATTGCTGCAGTCCGGCGGAAAGTGCTAGTACCAAGAAGATGTTCGGGTGGTGCGCGTACATCACAAGATTTTGATAAATATATGTAATAAATTTTAAAGTAGATTAAAAGACCCTTCCTGACGTGCCGTAAATAATGGTGGCAGTTTGTTGTGTGAGGACGTCATGCCAATTCGTCAAATCGACGATCTGCGCCTATCCCTGTACCGTCGATTATGACTTTATGTCATGGCCGCACAACACATTCTGATAACACGGACGGTACTTACCCATGTTCAGGCCCCGGCATTTGACTGACGCCAATCAACTGGAACGGAGGATTGATGCAGTTACCCAGGTATATCGACCAACGATGGATGACACATGGCAGTGCTGTAAGTTGACCCACGGTTTTATGTACATGTGGACAATGTCGTGCTGCGGAGTTGTTCACTGCTACACCGTCAAGGTGAAAGGGCGGGTTGACTGGACATGTGCAACAACAAAAAGAGGAGGGTATTGATGGATCTCATTAATCGGGTGAGAACTTGTTCGGCGATGTTGCACGGACTAGGCTGCACACAGTATCGCGGAGCACATCGGCAGAATTCAGCCTGATGTCTTGTTGTGGCGAGTTGATTCCTATTGCCGGATGTCCGCTGGTAGCAGGTTGCCCATATTACATCAAATGCCAACAACTATAGGAAGGGGGAGGAGTATGATGCTGCAGATCGAGTTCTGGCAATTGTTGTCGATGCTGGTTTCATTGGCTAGCGTTGTGTTTGCTGCCGGCAAGATGTTGTTGGTACAGATGGATCGCCGGTTGGATGAGCGTTTTGCATCACTCGAATCCACTCGTGAAGTGGCCTCACGCCATTGGGAAGACAAATTTGCTGCCTTGCTGGTACAAATCCACCGGGAAACGGAGGGTTGGCAAACGCTGGAGCGCGATTTTTTGCGCTTTCAGGCCGATTTGCCGATTCAGTATGTACGACGTGAAGACTATGTACGTAACCAACTGGTCATCGAAGCCAAGCTGGATGCGGTTTCACTCAAGATTGAAAACCTGCAGTTAAGGCAGGTGGAAGGGTTGACTGGGCGCTAAGTTGTTTGCTGCCACTGCCGATCTAACCAGCTCATGATCATGTAAGGTGCTGTTGATGCTCACATTGCAATTGATCGAAGCCATCAACACATGCCTGAAGCTAAAGTTGCCGCAATGGGTGGCGGATGACTGCCTGAGTCACCTGGCTGACGCTGTGCTGGTAAGCTGGATGTTCCAGATCGAGAACGAATGATTTTGGGATTTTTGCCTATCAGGTTGTTTCGAGCGAAATAGACAAGGCAGATTCCGAAGCAAGGGAAAAGGGCCTTTCGGTCTTGATTGGCTGAGTTAACTGAGGTTACGCATTGGCTCTGTTGTCAAAGGTCGAGTGGGCTGCTTGGGTGCCAGTCTCGTTCGGTAGTCACGGGACTTTTCTTGTCTCGACAAGAAAAGTCCCCAAAAGTAGGCACCCCGTGCTGCACGCACTTGGGGCAACGGCAAAAGAAACCCGCAAGAGGGAAAGCCAGTACTAGGCAGCAAGCCACTCCATGCTGCGTTGCTCGGCAAGGCTGAACGGGATTGGAGCTCGCTGTGGCTGCTGAGGTTGACATACCACCTGGTATTCAGCAGTCAATAAATGATTCGTCATGCAAGACAGCAGTTCCTTTGCCCGGTTATCAAGTCCGTGCACTTCCACCTATCAATCCTTGACCTGTTCCACTTTACCGCCCACAAACCGGATAAGTTTGCGGTCATAACGATTGAACCAATACGACCACTCATCACCCACCAATGTTGGGGTCCTGTGGCCAGGTGGGTAGCCAACGGCCATCAGTACTGCCTGTTTAGGCATGCCTTTGATGATTCGGCCAGTCTGGATGGCTTCTTCGACGGATTGGCCAAACTGTGCCGTGTTGACCGGCTGTTCACCAAACATGCGTTTGCGCGCTTCGTCCAAAGTGACACCGGTTACATCCTGACGCAATTGGATGGTAATGGATGTACCGGTTTTGACCACTTGCAGGTTGATCTCATCCACTTTGTTGCCATCCACCGTAGAGAGCAGCTTGACCTGGGTATTGACCGGGACAAAGCTGCCTGCCAAGGCATTGGATGGGGCAACCTTGCCATGGTGATGGTAAAGGCCAACCTGGGTGTAGAACACCTTGTCTGACTGGATGTCCTGCCGGTGGGCACAACCCGCAAAAGCTAGTACAACTACCAGAGACCCGATCAGGTACTGCTTTTTCATGCAAACTCCTGCTGTTACCGGAAGTGTTTGAAAATCAGCGAAGTATTGATACCGCCAAAAGCGAAGTTGTTGCTCATGATGTACTCGGCATCCAGCATCCGGCGCTCGTGCATGATGTAATCGAGTGTGGGACAGCGTTCATCAACTTCGGTCAGGTTGACGTTAGGGCTGAACCAGCCTTCTCGCATCATCTGGATACTCATCCAGGCCTCCAGCGCACCGCAGGCACCTAATGTATGGCCCATGTAACTTTTCAGTGTACTGATTGATATGTTTTGGCCAAAAATGGCATGGGTGGCTTCGCTCTCAGCAACGTCACCTTGGTCGGTTGCTGTGCCATGAGCATTGACATATGCAATAGCATCGGTTGGCAGATTGGCGTCAGCCAAGGCCAGTTCCATAGCGATGCGCATGGTATCCGGATTGGGATGGGTCACATGGGTGCCGTCGCAATTGGTGCCAAAACCTACAATTTCGGCATAGATGCGTGCGCCACGCGCCTTGGCATGCTCAAGGTCTTCCAGAATCAGCGTGCCTGCGCCTTCGCCTAGTACTAAGCCATCCCGCTTGGTATCGAAGGGGCGTGGGGTCAATTCGGGTTGATCGTTTTGCACACTGGTGGCAAAAAGGGTGTCGAAGACGGCTGCCTCCGTGGCATCCAGTTCTTCCGCGCCACCGGCAATCATGACGGTCTGCCGGCCCGCTTTGATGGCTTCATAGGCATAACCGATACCTTGGCTGCCTGATGTACAGGCGCTGGATGTGGTGATCACACGGCCAGTGATGCCAAAAAACACGCCAATATTGACCGCGGCGGTATGGCTCATCATTTTGATGTATGTGGTGGCGTTGATGCCTTCAGTAGACTTGGCATGAATCATCCGACCAAAATCACCAATCGAAGCAGGTGTACCGGCCGAGGAGCCATAGGCAATACCCAATTTGCCACTCTTCACAATCGGATCACCCTGTAGTCCGGCGTCCTGCAAGGCCATTTCAGTGGCCCAAGTGGCCATCAGGGCAACACGCCCCATGCTGCGGGTTGTCTTGCGGTTGTAGTGGGCCGGTAGCGTAAAAGGTTGCGCAATGGCCCCCAATTGCGTATTCAGCCCTTCATATTGTGCCCATTCACCCATACGGACGATAGCATTGCGATAGCTAAGCAAATGCGCACGGATGCTGGGCCAATCATTCCCCAATGGGCTGATGCCGGCCATGCCGGTAATGACGACACGGCGATTCATCATGATAAGCCCCCATCCACACTGATGACCTGGCGCGTGATATAGGCGGCGTCTGGTGACAACAGAAAACTGATGGTGGCGGCCACTTCTTCTGGTTTGCCGATACGACGTGCTGGAATGTGCTTGATGATCTCTTCCTGCATGGCATCCTGAGTCATGTCCGTGTCGATCAGGCCTGGTGCTACACAGTTGACAGTGATACTGCGTTTGGCCAATTCCAGCGCCAGAGCTTTGGTGGCACCGATGATGCCCGCTTTGGCCGCGCTGTAATTGACTTGGCCGCGGTTGCCCATCACGCCGGAGACTGAGGACAATGTGACGATTCGGCCCGGTGCCCGCCGACGCACCATGGGCATGGTCAGTGGGTTCAATACGTTGAAAAAGCCATCCAGATTGGTATTGATGACGGCATCCCAGTCCTCCCCGGACATGGCGGGGAAAGCGTTGTCTCGCGCAATGCCTGCATTGCAGACGACGCCGTAATAGCAGCCGTGGGTTTCCACATCGGTCAGGAGTGCCTGGCTGGTGGCGATCCGATCGCATACATCAAACTGTAGCACCCGGGCGGCACAACCCATGGCTTCAATGTTCTGTTTGACTGCGTTGGCTTCCTCCATTTTGTTACGGCAATGCAAGACAATGTCGTAACCGTCACGTGCCAGACGCAAGGCGATTGCCTTGCCAATACCGCGGCTGGAGCCGGTGACCAAAACCGTTGAGTTCATGCTTCCTGTCCTTCCAAATATGCTTCCGGGTCGGCCGGCTGAAATACTGTCAGGGCCGCTTTGACATCGATACTGTCGCTCTTGATGGCGCAATCGAATGATGCCAACCCATTTTCACCTTGCAGTTCCTCCCGAACTGTTATCCGTAACGTATCGCCAACCATGAAATGCGGCTGGCTGGTGGTATATCGGCGAGTGCCTAACAGAAACCCAAGCTTGACGGGTTCTCCATGCTTACGGGCACGTGCACCGGCAAACGCGGCAATGGCTTGTGCCATGTATTCGATACCAACCCAGGCACCCACTTTTTGTCCATCACAGAACACACTGTCGAAACAGATGGTGACTTCTGCTGTCAGGCTGTATTCATCTACTTCAAGAACACGGTCCAGTAACACCATGCGGCCGGCATGTGGTACCAGGTCTCTGATATCAGGCAGGCCAGTCATGTTGCACTCCTACTGAAAGCCAGGCAGGCATTGGCGCCACCAAAGGCAAACGAATTCGATAACACGTGAGCAGGTGGATGGCCAAGGTGCTCACCAATTGCAACCGGGTGAATGACGGGCAATGCTGGATCGCTGAAGCCGTCCCAGAGATGGGGTGGGAGATAACCTTCAACGTTGTCATCCTGCATGCTCAACCAGCAAAAGGCCGCTTCGATCGCGCCGGCAGCCCCCAAGGTATGACCAACAAATCCCTTACTGGAACTGACTGGCAGGTCTGCACCAAACAGTGCGTGAATGACCTTACTTTCCATGGCATCGTTTTGCTGTGTGGCTGTGCCGTGCAAATTGATATAGTCGATGTCACTGGCGTTGAGGCCTGCTCGCGTCATGGCCTGTTCGATTGCTAGGCGGGCGCCATGGCCATTAGGGGCAGGGGCGGACATATGATAACCGTCAGACGATTCACCCCAACCGCTCAGGGCAACAGTGGCTGGTTCGCGGGTCATCAGGAACAAGGCCGCCGCTTCACCGATATTGATGCCATCACGATTGATCGATAATGGGTTGCAACGTTGTGCGCTGACGGACTCCAATGCAGAAAAGCCGGCAATGGTGAAAGCGCACAGTGAATCCACACCACCCGTAATGACAGCATCGACTATTCCGGTCGCTAATAATCGTGCAGCGCTGGCCATGGCCTTAGCACTGGATGCACACGCAGCGGAATGGACGTAACAGGGCCCGGTCACCCCCAGGCAATGAGCGATGAAACGTGCCGGCGAGTTCATTTCTTGCTGAGCATAATGAAAGTCCGCCGGTAACTGACCGTGAGCCTGTTGGTGACGAATTGCCCGTTCACCTTCAGCGATACCAGATGTGCTGGTGCCCAGAATCACTGCGATGCGATGCGCGCCAAAACGGACTTTGGCACGGTCGACTTCTGTTTGGATAGCCAGGACGGCCTGTAAGGCCATTTGATTGTTACGGCTGCGTAGCGGTAAAGGCCAGTCTTGCAAGGAGGGCAAGGGCGTACTCACCGGGCCGATGGGTAAGGGCCTGCCAAGCGAATACTCATCGGTGACCTTCAGTCCGCTTTCGCCTGCAAACAGGCGTCTGCGCACATCTTCATGGTTGGCACCGAGCGGGCAGACAAGGCCGAGTGCGTTCAGGTAAAACATATTCTAATTGTCCATCGGGGCTGAACGGATCGTCAGCCGATATTCATAGCGTAGGTTGCGTATTTCGATCAGTCCAAGCCAAGCTGGCTGAGCGGTATAGTTGATTTCAGTAATGCGTTGATTGTCTTGATATAGCACGCGTTGTGACGTCGAATCATCCAAATGCCAACCGCTCGGTAAATGGGGACGAATGGCATCGGCTGGCCATAATGCAAGCTGTAGGTCATTCAGTATTTCAGAACCTTGTACTTGGGCTGGCAGTAGCGGATGGCGCTGTTCCTGCAGCTGTTGACCATCAAATCGCAAGGTCAATACACGCTGTCCAAGTGCCATGCCTACTATCGTCAGATGTTGGGTATCCACCTCTAACACCGCATTCAGCGAATGGTGCTGGTTGGTACCGGTTACTTCGATTTGCTGTTGCAGTGATAGTGGTTGGCCAAGACTGGCTGGCGATAACTGTAATCGCGGGATGATTTGCGGCACCTGCTTGCAAGCGGGTAGCAAACAGGTGATTGTGAATGTCGCAGCGGCCAGTGTAATACGCATTACTTGCACAACTCTTCCAACACGCCAAGGCGACGCTTTGTTTCTGCTACATAGGGATTGGTCTGGTCCCAGGCATAGCCGGCCAGAATTGCGCAAATATTTCGGCGAACCTTAGCCGGTGGGTTTTCATGGAAGATAATGCGTTGAAAACCACCCGCGTACCACGATTCGACAAAGGCCCGGAAGGTGTCGACGCCTTGTTTCAATGCCACTGCGTAATCATTTTGCCAATCGACTGTTTCGCCTGCTGCCTGTCGACGCAGGCAATCACTGGCCAGGCTGGCAGATTTGAACGCAATGGTAACGCCGCTGGAAAACACGGGGTCCAGAAACTCGCCGGCATTACCGAGCAACGCGAAATGCTTGCCATACAATGATGTGACATTGGCCGCGTAGCCAACGATATGCCGTGCCGGTGTATCCCACTGTGCGTTGGCCAACAATGCTTGCGACGCCGGGTCTTCAAAGACCAGTGCCTGCAGGCGTTCCGTGTCGCTGCCTTGGTATTGCGCCAGAAAATCCTGCTTGGCAACCACGCCGATCGAACAGCGGCCGTCAGCAAACGGGATCAGCCAGTACCAGACGTCGACATGCTCCCGATGGATCGTGATGCGAATCTTGTTCCGGTCGAAGGTACCAACAGGGATACGATCTTCGATGTGGGTGAAGATGGCGCCTCGAACCGGAAAGTCTGACGGGGTTTCCAGCTTTAATAGACGTGGCAGAATCCGGCCGAAGCCACTGGCATCCAGCACGAAATTGGCTTCGATGCGATAGACCTCGCCATCCGGTGATTTCACTTCGACCACTGGGCGTTCTCCGTCCATGTCAGCGGCAATCACTTCGTGACGATACCGTACCTCAGCACCTTGGCGTTCGGCTTCCATCGCCAGGACATGGTCGAAACGGCCGCGTTGTACCTGATAGGTAGTGCCCCAGCCCTCAGAATGCTTGTCGCGGAAATCGAAATCGGTGTAACGGTCGCCACGCACAAACGCTGCACCATTCTTGAACTGGAAGCCAGCTTCTATCACGGCGCGCAGCATACCGGCCTCTTCAAGATACGCCATGCTTTGCGGCAATAGGCTCTCGCCAATTGAAAAGCGTGGAAAGATTTCGCGTTCGATGATCAATACTTCACGCCCTTGTTGCTTCAGCAACGCGGCCGCAACTGAGCCGGCCGGGCCGGCGCCGATGATGAGTATGTCGTGGCGTTCAGTGCGCTGCATGGTACTTCCTTTCAAATAACAATCACAAAATCGATTTGTTGCGGTCGAAGCACGGGGCAATCAGCCATACCGTACTGATCCCGATCAGCAAGGTCATGCCAAAGGCCTTCAAAGCCGGCGTTGCACTCAGCCCAAGCAGACCGAACGATAGCAACGTGCTGGCCGCGGATAGGCTGACAGCCAACCAGGCATGGCGGTCCTGTGGATCGGGATGTTCTTGCATGAAGATGCCGTAGTCCTCACCCATGCACAGGATCATCAGCAAGGCGAGTACGTGGAAAAGCTGCAAAGGCGTGCCGCTCCAACCTAGCCAAGCGAGAACCACCAAGCTCGCGATCAAGGTCGGTAGCAGGATTCGGAAAGCACGGGTACGGTATCGTGGCCATAGGACCAGCAACACCGCAAGATAGCTGGCCATCACAACCCAGCCCATCAGACCGCGGTAACGGGCCATCAATGATGAAATCTCATCCACCTTGTCGACCCAGGTCACGCCTTCGCTGCTGGACGCCAAATTACGCAGAAGTGGTAAATCGGGTTTCTCTACGCCCAGCAATGTAACGACGGAAGCTAGCTGTCCGTTGACATGCCCAAGCCATAAATGTCGATTCGCCTGTGAAATCGGGCTTTGTAACCAGTCGTTGACAGTCAGCAGGCCGTTGGCTTGTTGCTGGTGCTGCCGTGCGTGAACCCAGTCTGGAGCCTCTTCCAGTATCCGGGCCAGCTGTGGCGCGGCACCACCCTCACGCCAGATATGAGTACTGATCAGCATCTGATTTGTACGTTGGCGTTCTGGTGACGGTACCCACTGCGAGACTGCTTGGTAGCCTTCCAGCGTGCCGCTTTGCACTAGTTCTTCCAGTTTGTTGCGTAGGGTTTCCTCACGCATTAATAAGCCTGCTTCCGTGTCTGCACGGATCAGAAAGAACTGGGCTGGTGCTGGTACTTTCAGAATACGACTGATTTGTTGCTGATCCGCCACCAGTACGGGTGGCGAGTTTTGCAATTGGCGGATGTCATCATTGGTGGTGAGCCTTGTAATCCCGAACCCGATGACCAATGCACAACCAACTGCAATGCCGATGCCAACGGGTGTGCGTTGTAATCGTGGCCAATGGGCGCGGGTTCGGCCATACCATTGGCTGAATCGGGTTTCGGGTTGATATGGTGACGTCAGCCAAGGTGTCCACAATACGGCCGTGATCCAGGCTGTGGTCAGCCCTACAGCTGAAAATACTGCCATTTGCTGCAACCCAGGGAACGGCGTCAATCCCAAGCCAATATACCCAACGACTGTCGTGACCATGGCCAACGCCAGCCCCGGTATTAATCGCTGCATGGTCTGCAGTGGGGGCTGCTGGTCACCAATACGCGTGGCAAGGTAATGAATGCCGTAGTCTTCAGCGACGCCGATCAGGCTGGCACCGAATACCAGCGTGATTAGATGAATTCTGTCGAATAGCAAGGCGCAGACGGACAAGGCTCCAAGCATGCCTGCCCCTAACGTCAATAACACCAGGCTGATTGGTCGCAGCGAACGAAAAGCAAACCACATCAATAGCATGATGCCGAACAAAGAGCCTAGCCCGATTGTAGACATCTCATCACTGGCTTGTGTTGAAGCTGCAGCAGTGTGTAACAACACGCCTGCACTGAGCAGATGGGCATTGGGTGCTTGCGTACGCGCAGCGGTGGCGGCGTCAGCCAGAATCGGCATGATGGTGTGCTGCGCGCCAATCGAGAAGGCGCTTTGCGTTAAGTCGAAGCTGATCAAAGCGTAATGGGTATTGCCATCATCCACCCGTAATTCGCCATCCACTTGGCGAACGGGTGTTAATGCAGCACGGTCGGCTAGCCAATGATTGAACAGACCAAATGGATCATCTTGCCAGGCGCCAAACCGTGCTTGGCCCAATGGGCTGGCCAAGTCGCGCAACGCTTGCTGTGCCAATACCGCGGGTGGCAGGTACTGTAGCCGTTGCTGGTCAGCGGTGGTGAGTAGTTGGCCGCGTTGCTGCCACCAACGAGACAATGCCTGTTCATCCATCGCCGGGGCTGGCGAAAGCTTGAGCCATTGAGGGTGATGCAGCGCGACATTTCGATAAGCCGTGGCCGCCCGTTTCGCGGCTTGCCAGTCACGATCGCCAACCAGAACGATCAAGCGTTGCTGTGCGGCATCCGCAAATTGTTGAGTGGCCGTACGGACCGCAGGGTCATGTTCTTCTGTTGGCAGCAGAGCCAACATGTCAGTTTCCGGCAAACGCTTTTCAGCCAACCATACCCAGCTGTTATGCCCAGCCATGACCAATATGACCAACAGCCAAAGCCAAGCAAGCCATTGCCAGAGGCGACGATGACGAGACGTAATCGTCACATTGAGAGGGGCCGGACTATTCAAACTGCTTGGCCTCATCCGCTTGCAAGGCACCGCGCCCCAGAGTCATGGCAGAAAATACAATGTCAGTTCGATCACCACCGGATTCGGATAGTTGGATTTGCTGTACGTGACTTGCTCCATTCAGGGTGATCTGGCGAACGACCCGGTCGATCCCGTTACCTGATTTGGGAATCAGGGTGGCTTGCCAGCCTTTGCCACCTGCTTGGGTTGTGATGTGGAAACTGTTTTCCAACTGCTGCAGGTCGCCGTTCATCAGTGAGAACAACAAACTATTGATCAGGCGAACCGTCGGTTCCTGTCGGGCATTCAATACCTTGGTTACCTGTTCACCCTGGCTTTCTACAATCTCGTCACGGGTCAGCTTCAAATTACTGGTAAAGGGCTGCTGCGTACGCCACAGCACGCCCTTATTGCTGATCATGCAGAACCGGCCACTGGATTTGACTGGTTTTTTCAACCCCTGCAGCGTTTTCGCCTGATTGAATACACCACATAACACATCGGGTCTGGCCAGTTGTGCCTGGATGCGATCAAGTTCGCCATTTGCCACGGCGGCCGGTGCGATACCCAGAATTAGCCATAACAATGGTTTCATGTTGTTGGCAGCCCCAGTTTCTGGAACAGGATTGATGGCGAGACAAAGCACATCTCTTTGCTGGCAAGACTGACCGCCACTTGGACCGTGCTGCCCTTGGTCAGACGCTGCCCGGTGGCTTTGTCGACAATTAGGTAATTGATCTTGAGCCGGCTTTCCCATTCCACGATTTCTGCGCGAGCGACTATGATCTGGCCGAACGTGGCGGGTTTCACATAACGCAGGTGCAGATCGACCACTGGCCAGGCGTAACCGGAGTCGCGCATTTGCGGGTAGTTATAGCCAATCTGATCCAGAAGCTTGCAGCGAGCGATTTCCAGGTATTTGACATAGTTGCCGTGCCAGACGATCTCCATGGGATCGAGATCGAAAAACTGTACTTGAATCTCGACTTCCGCCTGCCAGCGGTGACTGCTGGAATCAGGCATAAGGCCTCCATACTTGCTGCAACATTCCGTCAACCAAGGCACGAAGTTCCTGATCCAAGGCTCGGTCTTCCTGCAATGGCGGGATGGTCGCCGCCAGTTGGTTGAACATGGGGATCAACGGTGCACTCAGTGGATGACTGCCGGGTTGTTGTTGCCTTAACCAAGCCCCCTGCCGCACAGCCAGCAACAAACCTGCTACAACCTGTTCGGTCAACGTCAGCACGCGCAGGCAGTCACGGGCTGCAATCGTGCCCATACTCACCTTATCTTGGTTGTGGCACTCGGTTGAGCGTGAAAACACCGACGCTGGCATAGTTTGCTTGAGCGCCTCGGCCGTCCAGGCCGATACCCCAATCTGTACCGCCTTCAAACCGTGATTGATGGCAGCCCGATCCGGTGTGGCGCCAGACAAGTTGGAGGGCAATCCATGATTGAAGCGGGTATCAACCAACAAAGCCAGCTGGCGATCCAACAGATCGGCAATGTTGGCGACGGCCTGTTTCAGACTATCCATGGCGAACGCGATGTGGCCACCATAAAAATGTCCTCCATGCAGCACCCGTTCGCCTTCGATGTCGATGATCGGGTTGTCGTTGGCACTGTTCAGTTCATTCTCAATCCATTGCTGCAACCACGGCAGGGCATCTTGCAGCACACCGATGACATGTGGCGCGCAGCGGATGGAATAACGGTCTTGTAGCCGGCGTTCATTGCGTGGTGGTCGATCACTGGCCAAATCGGCACGAATGCGAGCGGCTACCTGTTGCTGACCGGCATGAGGTTTGACTGAGAAAAGCGTTTCATCGAAATGATGGGCATTGCCATCCAGTGCATAAGAGGCAAATGACGTGATGCGGGTGGCCATGTCTGCCAGGTAACGGGCACGATCAAATGCGAGGCAGGCCAAGCCGGTCATGACTGCAGTGCCATTCATGATGGCCAAGCCTTCTTTTGGCCGTAGGGCGATCGGTTGCAACCCGACACGGGCCAAAGCTGTAGTCGCAGACATGATTTCACCTTGGAACAGCACATCTCGCTCACCACATAGGGCAGCAGCAACATATGAGAGTGGAGTCAGATCGCCACTGGCACCCACTGAGCCTTCTGATGGAATCAAGGGTAGGATGTCATGTTCCAGCAAAGCAGCCAGCTGTTTCAGCATCTGATAGCTGACACCAGAGTAGCCTTGGCTGAGTGAGAGCAAGCGGGTGGCCAGGACGGCACGCGTTTCGATCGGGCTGAGCATATCGCCCAAGCCGCAACCATGGTAGGTATAAAGGTGTTGCGGCAGACTGGGAACCAGTGATGGCGGCACGGTAACAGTGCAGGAATCACCATAACCAGTCGTGACGCCGTAGATGACACCATCTTCTTCCAGTATCCGGTCGATTAAATCTGCGCCGCGTTGAATACGTTGCTGGAATGCTGCATCGTCGCACAAGATAGCGCGAGCCCGATGGTGGGCGACATTGACGATATCGTCGAGGCTGCGTCGTTGGTTGCCAAACACGATAGTAGGCACGGTATGTTCAGGAGTGGTCATGCGTTTTTACCGGCTGGGGTGGTGCCCAGAAATCATAGAAATTGAACCATTGCATTGGCGCCAAGCGACAATAGTGCTCAAGCCGGGATGCATAGTCGGCGGCCAATTCGGCAAAGGCGGTGTCACGATCCTTGCGAGGAAGCCTGATTTGTTCGCGGAACAGTTCGAAGTAGACGTGGTAGCGCTTTCCCTGTGGTATTCCGAAAACCAGAAAGGTGGGGCATTGCAATACGCTGGCCAATACATAAGGGCCGATAGGAAATGCAGCTGGCTGCCCTAGAAAAGGCGCGATTGCTACCCGCGGATTGGGAGACACGGGAATGCGATCAGCTGCAATGACGACGAATTCGCCTCGTTGTACTCGCTCTGTAATTCGCATGGCGGTATCTGGTGTCATCTCGGTAACCTGCATCAGATTCAATTGGCTATCGGGATTCAGCTCCGCCAGTAAACGATTGAAAGCTGCTGCATGTTTGGTATGGACCAGCACTGTCAGTTTCATACGCTGGTTGTGGTGTGACAGCATGCGACATAGCTCGATGTTGCCGAGATGTGCGGCCAGAATCAGTCCGCCCTGTTCTTTTTCCAGCTGTGCCAGCATGACTTCACGCTGGTGGGTAATTACTTTGTCCGGCGGTAATTGGCCACCCCAGGCTCGCATTTTGTCCAGAATGCCTTCCGCAAAGGCTGTGAAATGCTGTATCACATGCCATAGCCTGACATCGGTGACCGGGCGCCCCAGGCTGGGCCAAAGCCGCTGTAGATAAATATAGGATGCCGTGCGGGCAGTTTTGCTACGTAGTATGTAGAACGATACGACTGGGTAGAGCAGTATCCGAAATGGCCATCGCCCAAATAATCGGAAAATGGCGAACAGCAGTTTCATACCTGAGATAAAGCTGACTTCGTTGATTTGCGCCCAGTGCTTGGTTGTACTGGGTTGTTGTGCTGGGTTCATCGTCCCGTCACCTTTCGCCAGCACAATGCCGGTAAACGTAGCAACATGCCGAAGAACAAGGTTGCATGCATACCGGAGATCTGTACGTTGTCCCGCCACAATTGGAAGTGCGATACACCATCAATTGGATAGCGCACAGGTGTTGGTTGATTGATCATACGAATACCTGCCCAATGCAAGCGGACCAGTACTTCAGTATCAAAGGCCATGCGGCTGCCCAGCTTGGTGTTGTCCGCCAGCGTCAGGACTGGTGCGATGGGGTAGATGCGAAAACCGCACATGGAGTCTCGAATCTCAAATGACAAGGTGTTGATCCACACCCAGATGTGGGTCAAATAGCGTGAATACAAACGGCTTTTGGGTACTGATTCATCATAGATCGGCTGCCCGATGATAAGGGCATCAGGCTGTTGGCGACCCAGTTCCAGAAAGATGGGGAGATCGGTTACTTTATGTTGGCCGTCTGCATCGATTTGTATTGCGTGTGTGAAACCCAGGCGTGCCGCTTCACGCATGCCGGTCAACACGGCTGCCCCTTTACCTTGATTGATGGCATGTACGACCAGGCTGACCTGAGTTGAATGTGCTTTCGCCAAGGCTTGTAATACTGCTGCACAACTAGCATCACAGCCATCATCGACCAGGATGCAATGGATGTTTTGCACCAGTACGTCTGCCAGAACGGCACCAATTGCGTGTTCGTGGTTATAAACCGGGATCAATACACAGGGTTGAAACATGGGCTACTCGAATATGACTCGGCCACTGGCATGCAGCCCCGCGCTGGAGCTTAGCTTAAAGGAGAGAGCTTGCTTGTCTGAGCGCCAATCCAGCTCCAGTTCCACTTGCATGCCTGGGTGAATAATACGCTGGAACTTCAATGCTTCCATGCGTGTAAATTGCCCGGTAATACCAAAGCGGCTACGTCCTTCCCGGATAACCCAATCAACCTGTGCAACACCAGGTAACACCGGCGCTTGTGGGAAGTGGCCATCGAAATAGAGCAGATCCGGCGTAACCGCGAGAGTCATACAAGCATTGGATTCATTTTGGAAAGCAGTCAATGTTGTGGCCTGGGTGGGGGCAAACAGTTGAGCCAGTGCAGACAAGCTGCACTTGCCTTGACTGTCGGTCGGTAAGTTGCGGATGAAACGCCAACGTCTGGGTAGGGCGACTGGCTCAATACTGTTGGCAAGTTGCTGGCGTAGTTGCCGGATCATTTGTGTTTTGCCGATTTGGGCCAGCTTGACACGCCCGGTATCATTGAGCTCCAGTACGGCGGCCAAGTGTTCCCGAGTATCCGGCAGCATCAATACGCGAGAAGCCTGCGTCCACCCACAAGCCTGCAGAGCATTTTCAACTGCGACCAGTGATACGCGCTTGCCTTCAATCTTGGCGATACGATCATTGCGACCAAGCAATACAAAATGGGTATTGTCCTGAATGGAGGCCCGATCAGCAGTGCCATACCAAGTGGTGTCTGGCAAATGAGGGGATTGCACTATAAGCAGCTCATTTTCGATCTGAATCTGGACGCCTGGAAACGTCGTCCAGCCAAGATTCAGATCATTGGTGCGTTGCCGCCAAGCAATGCCACCGGTTTCTGAGCTGCCGTACACTTCCATGGGCGTTTTACCCAAGCGGGCAGTGATCAATGGCACTGCATCATCAGGTAGCGGTCCGGCAGAAGAGAATACAGCATGGGTCTGTGCTCGTGCGACTTGCCAGTCCAGTGTATCTGGCAGGCGCTTCAAGTGTGCTGGACTGGAAATCAAAATGGCAGGACGCATTGCCAATACTTCGGAGAATGCCTCTGGAAATATGAGGCTTTCTGACCAGAATGGGCGTTGACTGGCTAGCGGCCATAAAATTTTGAACAGTAGCCCATAGATATGCTGGTGCGATACGGTGGCAACCGTACAGGTATGTACAAGCTGCTCACCAAATACCTGCTGCAATGTGGCAACTTCGTTGGCCAACTGATGTAATTGTTTGGCAATAGCCTGTGGTTCGCCTGTGCTACCGGAGGTGAACACCACAACGCCAGGGAAGCTGGGCGATAAGGGTGGCAAGCTGGTGTCATCATCACCGCGTATAGTCAGGGCGTTGAGCGGAAGTGGACGACAACTTGTGGGAAACTCGCCTACAAAGTGGTCAACATGGTGCTGCAACTGTTCAATTGTTGCTGGCAGAATATTGCCGGGAAGATAGACAGATTTACCCGCATGCCAGGCTGCGAAAAGGGTTGTGGCAAACTGAATACCATCGGTTTCGTATAGTGCTAGTGCCGATCCCGGTGTTTTGCTCAATAAGGTGTACTTTGCCCGAACGGCCTGAAGAAACTGGCTGTATGAAACACAACCCTGACGATGTAGGGCCACTAGGTAGTCTTCTGATGTAGGGACATTCAAGCAGGTCAGCAGCAGATCAGGCATGATGTTTTCGCTTGACGTGCAAGCGTATGCAATATTCGACAGCAAATAAGACACCCATCAATAAATAGGCGATTAGTCCGTTATATAACGACCAAACCTGAGGTGTTGCCCATAAGGCAGTTACAAAGGCGATTGAGCCATTGACCACAAAAAATGCACACCAGACCTGAGTGACACGCCTGGTATAGGCTACTGCAAATGCTGGCAGGTCTGGTTCCCTCAGTCTTGCCAATCGTTCAACGACACTGGGGGGATGGAAAAGGCTCCAGCCAAAGACTGCCAACATGGCCACATTGACTAGCACGGGGTAAAGCTTGAGTGGCAAGGCGCTATTACTGATCATTACCGCAATTAGGAGTACCCCTGCTGCGGCGAGCCAGCCTTTACCTGCCATCAAACCACTACTGTTGACCCGCAATAGCAAAATGACCACCAACAACAATGCCAGCATTCTCGGTTCAACATGTGCTTGTCCAAGCCAAATGGCAAAGGGATAAAGCACGGTGATCACCGCAATCAATACATTTCGCAACACCGATAATGGCCTGTCTATTCCTTGGTCAATGCTTCGATGGCGTTGATGACATCCTGTACCGTACGAACTGTTTTGAAAGATTCTGCGGTCAGCCGCTTACCGGTCAATTGCTTGAGTTTGACTGCCAGATCGACTGCATCAATGCTGTCAATATCCAGGTCTGTGTAAAGGTTGGCATCACGGGTAATTTTGGCGGGATCCAGTTCAAATGTGTCATGCAACACATCGACGATCATTTGGTAGATTTCGTCTTGCGTCATGGTTGGCTCCATTACTGCTTATGGCTTGCAATCAGGGCCGCCAGGCTGCTGACTGATGAAAAATGTTTGCGGGTTTCTTCTGAATCGGCAGACAGGTGAATGCCGTAACGCTTTTGCAGTGCTACACCCAGTTCGAGGGCATCGATTGAATCCAGGCCAAGCCCTTCAACAAACAAGGGAGCATCAGCATCGATGTCGGCTGGCGTCATATCTTCCAATTGCAGGGAATCAATGATCAGTTGTTTTACTTCGTCTTCAAGCGACTGCATGGTTTTGGCTCTCGTGAATGAAATAGTGTTCCAGATACTGCGTGAGTTGCCGGGCTGCCAAAGTGGGCTGCCCTGATTGTTCGATAAACGGCTGTACCGCAATGTCGTCACGGACTTCAATGCGGAAATAGACACGTCGTGGCGGTACTCGCCACCATCTTTCCCCCTTACTCAAGGTAGGTGGGGTGCATTGGATGATGACAGGTGTGATATTCCGTACTCCGCGCACGGCAATATTGGCGGCACCGCGTTTGAGTTGGATTTGGCCATGCTTGGGTGTGCGTGTGCCTTCAGGAAAGATGATCAAATTGCCGCCTGATGCCAGCGAAGTAACACAGTCGTCTACCAGTTCCACACCTGAATCATTCATTATATAACCCGCTGCGCGGACTGGTCCGTGAGTAAACGGGTTTCGCCACAATGCTGCCTTGACCACGCAATCCGCATTTTTGACGAATGCCATCAGGAATACGGTATCGATTAGGGACGGGTGATTGGCTAGTATCAGCAGGCCGCGGCGGTTAAGTTTTTCCAGGCCGATGACGTCATATCGCAGCACCCCAAGTCCCTTCATCAGGCCAACAAAGCAACGGAATGTCAGCCGGATGACTTCTCGGGAAACCGCCACACGCAGGCGGTTTTTCCAAACAAATAGATTGAGTAACGGAAAGATCAGTACTCGCAGTACCAGCCCACCCAAGCCAAATGCCATGAAGCTGATGCCGGTGCCAAGCACTCGCCAATAGCGGCCTAACGTGTCAAGCATGACGGTGCCAGAACCAGGTATTACCGTATTCATCGGATTGCCGAAGCATTGCATCCTGACGTAGCAGGAAACGATGCGGTGCCAGTGAACCTGGGCAATCCGGTAGTAATTCGTTGTTGGTTACTATAGGCTCGGCGTGTAGGCTGAAATGATTGTCAGTACTTGCTTTGCCCAGCAACCATGCCCAGGCAAATGCTCGATCTGGTTCATCTGCAAAATGTCGGTAGGCATTGGGTAGTAGGCTGTCAGCCACAATCACCAATACATGGTCTGCTCTATCTTGCAGCAATCCACAGGCTTCTACGACGCCAGCAACACCTGATAGGGAGCCCCCAGCCAGTGCAGTGGCATTGGCAGTATCCTTGCGGGCAATTGAAAACAAGCCGCTGGTGGCATTATGTACTGACATACCAAAAGCTGTAGGTGATAAAGGTTGGCCCAGTGTCAGTTCGTTCAACAAGGCCAGCGAACGCTCTGCAGCACCATGGCGTGAACAGAAAACGACAGGTATGCCGGTTTCATCTGACATGACCTGATAGCCCACTTCACAGGCCAGCCGATCAAGGCGACCGGCCCGACGACGTAGCATTGGTGCCATGGCCGACAATCCAGGCTCGCCTTCTGCCGCCATGTCCAACAAGCCGGAGGCCCACGCTTGCCAAGCTTCCAGGTGATCCAGGCCAGGTGCCCAGGCAGCATGTCGAATTACTGAAAAGTGCAGTGCGGGTTCCAAGTTTCAACGCTCGTTTTTGAAATGATCCATCCCTTGAAACATTAGCACAGCGCACACACTAAGCCATTGTTCTGAATATTCGGATGCTGGGAGATTTTGAGTAAAACCGCTAATTTTAGCGGAAAGCCTATTTATTGAACAAGGTTAATTTTTGTATCTAACTGATAAAACGTTGTTTTATTTTTCTGCTGCTGTTTGATCTCGCTTGGGGCGAAAGTAATCAAGGTTTTGATAGAACATTGGATTGAGGTTGTCCGGGTGCCAGCCAGGTATACCTAGTAGTGGGAGTGGGGGCATTTCTCTAGGTGTGGAGAGAAACGCTGTGTCAGCAAAAGCGACAGAGACAATTTTGTCAAGCTGTGCCAATTGGATGGTGTGCGGGAGCGAGAAAAAGTCTGCTTCGACCCTGACTGGCAATACCTTGGCTGTCATGCCAATAAAAGGCTGATGCGCGCGTTCAAGCAATGCGTGGCCAATGACAAAAGGTTGAATTTGTTTTCCCCAGGCTTGTCTGTTTGACACAAACAGTTTGTTCCAGTGGTGCTGGTTCAAGGCATCGATGAGTTGTGTGTCTGTGTAAGCCAGTAAAATCCCGGATTCGTCCAATAGGGTGGCTGCATCCCGTTTGCGTGTACGTTGGTGCAATCCGTTTTGTTGTTTCAATTCGTCAATATGACGTAGGTTGAGTGCGTGCTTGATTCGTGGAAAGGTCAGCCAGCACAAGGCATTGAACAGGTCGTGCCAATTTTCCCGGCGTGTTGGGACCGTTCGATGCTGGTAGACCGTCCATTCATAGTAAGTGGCCTCCGCTTCGTTGTCGGTCGGGTAGCGGAAGCGTGGTATGACAGGGCCGTCATGTGGACTGTTTAGCGTATCCAATTGGTGTTGGCTAGGCCAATCTTGCCAGTCTAGTTGTGGAGCAAGCCAGCTTAAGGTCGAGAGAATCGGGCTACGGGCGAGGAAACCAGGATCGAATGCGGCAATCATTGCATGGGGTACGGTGGATAGGCACACTGTCTGTGGCTGGTTCGTTGTGTACTGGACGGCACGACGGATTATCAGGCTTGCCATAAAACATGACGGAGCATCTGGTGATACTCCGTATGCAGGTCAACTTCAATGGTGGTTTGTTACTTTAGCGCCGCTAATGCTGCACCATAGTCAGGCTCGTTTCGAATTTCGCTAACCAGTTCCGAGTGCAGCACCTTGTTGTTTTCGTCAAGTACAACAACCGCGCGTGCGGCAACACCTGCCAGTGGGCCATCCAGAATTTCTACGCCGTAGTCTTTCAGAAAGTTGCGACCACGCATGGTCGACAAGGTGACGACATTATTCAAGCCTTCGGCACCGCAGAAGCGCTTCTGTGCAAACGGCAAATCAGCCGAGATGCACAGTACGACAGAGTTGTGCAAATCACTGGCAGCAGCGTTGAACTTGCGGGTCGAAAGCGCACAAGTCGGGGTGTCGATACTAGGGAAGATATTCAGAATCTTGCGTTTTGCACCGAAGCTGTCCAAGCTAACATCAGCCAGATCAATGCCAACCAAGTTGAACGCGGGGGCTGTGCTACCTGTCTGTGGTAGATCACCATTGACGGAAATGGGGTTGCCACCGAGCGTGACGGATGCCATGCATGAATCCTTTCTGTTTATTGTTGGGGGGGAGCGAGTGCGTCTGCAATCGCTTGGTAATTGGGTTCGTTCGCCAATTCGGAGACAAGTTCCGAATGCAACACTGTATCGTTCTCGTCTAGCACGACGGTAGCGGTGGCCATTAGACCTGATAGTGGATAATCGGTGATCATGACACCGTAATCCTTGTGAAAATCACGGCCACGCAGGGTCGAGAGTGTCACGATATTTCGGAATTCTTCCACTGCCACAATGCGGGCCTGAGCATAGGGCGTGTCAACCGACACGATGATCGTGACCGTGTTGGGAAACTGGTCAGCCATCGCATTCAATCGGCGAGCGATGGTCAAGCCGATGGCGGCATCCAGGCTGGGTACGACCGCGATGACTTTGCGTTTGCCGGTATATTGACTTAGCGATACATCTTTCAGATCCGTGTTGACGAGCATGAAGCTGTGCGCAATGTCACCCGGCCGGGGAAAACGTCCACCTACGCCAATCGGCTCGCCGTTGAGCAAAATGGTTGCCATCTGGTTGGTCTCCTGTAATGCCCGCCCCATGCCGGCGCGGGTTCACCTCATTATAGGCATACATTCCATAGGTGTTGGCAAATCCACCAACGCTGCGGTTCATCGACTTTTTTGTGCAAAAAACAAAAACACACGATAGCCAGATGCTTTCACCTCACCGACATCCAACGATAATCTGGCATTGATTTCCGCATTGGGTGGCATGCCTGTCAGTGGCTGAGATGGATCAAGATATTGTTTCGGTTCGAAAACTCTACGGACAACGGTTTGCTCGTTGTTGTCGGTCAGTGTCAGTTCCATCATTGGTAATGCTTGTTCGTACGGTGCGCGGTTGCGTAACGTGGCAGACAACTTGATGAGATTGGGGTGTTCTGTATCGGGTGTCAGTTCAGATGATTCCAGGGTCACCAGATTCTCGTCGGCGGGTAAAGGTACCGAGCAACCGACCAATGAGCAGGCTTGTTCCAGATAAGGCCGACTACCTGGAAATTGGGTGGCCAGTTGAGTGCGATAGGAGTACATCAATTGAGTGCCCAGACCCAACAATGCGATCATACTCATTAGTGCCCAGGCCGGACGCCACTTACTTGATGTTTCGGGTTCTTCCAATACTAGCGGGTCTAGTGAGGTTTCAGGTCGGTACACACGCGATTGGCGCGGTAATGGTTGTGCGTCTTGCTCATGTGGTGGACAAACATCCAGATCCAGTTCCGGTTCGATATAACGTGGTGGTTGATCGGTGCTACCGATATCAGTTGTCGTGAATTCGGCTACGGTGGCGGTGTTGGGATCTATGTTGATGGTCGGCAGATTATCCAGCGGTGCAGATGTCGTCGATGATGCAATATCCGGTTCATTAAATTGTGGGCTGATAGCATCGATGAACGCATCAACTGAAGTGGTGCTGGGCGCTGAAGCTGCTGCGAAGGATTCATCGGGGATTGCGAAGCTTGGGACGGCAATTTCAATTTCTTCGATATCCGTCTTTGTGTCGGTTGCTGCCGGGTTCGTGACAGCTGCTTCCCCCTGTTTTTCATCGACCAGTTCTTGTTGCAATGTCGAACGCGGAATGAACCCACTGGCAGGTGCCGAAATGGCTGTTGCAGCCAGTGCAGGTTCGGCTGTAACCTGGGGAGCTGGAGCTGGAGCTGGAGCTGGAGCTGGAGCTGGAGCTGGAGCTGGAGCTGGAGCTGGAGCTGGAGCTGGAGCTGGAGCTGGAGCTGGAGCTGGAGCTGGAGCTGGCGC
>NZ_SCOH01000015.1 GCF_005503445.1 Chitinivorax sp. B
GCTGGGGGGCTTGGGGGCGGGGGCAATCTGGCATGACTGGGGCGCGTCCACCACGTATTCGCTCAGCGCCCTGGCGGCCTTGCTGGGATGGTGGGTGGCCTACAGGGGGCTCCGTCTGTCTTCAATGGAACAGGTTGCATAGCCACTGCGCCAAGATGGTGCAAGCCATATATTGCAGAGCAACATTTAATCGCTTTTTGAAGCTGGTCGGCAATAAAACTCTGTGTATAATCGAATGCTCACCTAACTGAAATCCAGACGTCACCATGGCAGGACAAACCCTCTACGACAAACTCTGGCAGAGCCATGTAGTGCATGCCGAAGCCGATGGCACCGTGCTGTTGTATATCGATCGCCACCTGATTCACGAAGTCACCAGTCCGCAAGCTTTTGAAGGTCTGAAGCTGGCTGGTCGCAAGCCTTGGCGCGTGTCGTCCATTGTGGCGACTGCCGATCACAATACCCCGACAGATCACTGGGATGAAGGTATCAAAGACCCGATCTCTCGCGAACAAGTTGAAACACTGGACAAGAATATCCGGGAAGTTGGCGCACTAGCCTATTTCCCATTCCGCGACCATCGCCAAGGCATCGTCCACGTGGTGGGCCCGGAAAATGGCGCGACGCTGCCAGGCATGACGGTCGTGTGTGGTGACAGTCATACCTCGACACACGGCGCGTTTGCCTGTCTTGCACATGGTATCGGTACCTCGGAAGTCGAACACGTGTTGGCAACACAGACACTGGTGGCGAAAAAGTCCAAGTCCATGCTGGTGCGGGTTGAAGGTCAGTTGGGCGCTGGTGTAACTGCCAAGGACGTTGCACTGGCCATCATCGGCAAGATCGGAACGGCAGGTGGCACGGGCTATGCAATCGAATTCGGCGGCTCCGCCATTCGCGGTTTGACGATGGAAGGCCGGATGACACTGTGCAATATGGCCATTGAGGCTGGCGCGCGTGCTGGCATGATAGGGGTCGATCAAATCACTATCGACTACATTAAAGGCCGTCCATTTGCCCCATCTGCCGAGCAATGGGATGCGGCAGTCAACCATTGGCGTACGCTGGTCACAGATGATGGCGCGGTATTCGATACCGTCATCAATCTGGACGCGACAGCCATTTTGCCGCAAGTGACCTGGGGTACATCGCCTGAAATGGTCACCACCATCAATGGCAAGGTGCCGGACCCAGCCAATGAAGCGGATCTGGTCAAGCGTGGCAGTATTGAGCGCGCGCTGAAGTATATGGGGTTGACGGCCAATACGCCGATTGATCAGATCCCGGTCGACAAGGTGTTCATCGGTTCCTGTACCAATTCCCGGATCGAGGATCTGCGTGAAGCGGCCAACATTGCCCGTGGTCGCAAGAAGGCGGATAACGTCAAGCTGGTGCTGATCGTGCCGGGTTCCGGTTTGGTCAAGGCGCAGGCAGAGGCAGAAGGCTTGCATCAGGTGTTTATCGAAGCGGGCTTCGAATGGCGCGAGCCGGGTTGTTCAATGTGCTTGGCCATGAATGCAGACAGACTGGAGCCAGGTGAGCGTTGTGCGTCAACCTCAAATCGTAATTTTGAAGGGCGGCAAGGGCAGGGTGGGCGTACTCATCTGGTCAGCCCGGCCATGGCTGCGGCTGCGGCCATTGCCGGCCACTTTGTCGATGTGCGCCAGTTTGCATAAGGGTGACCATCATGAAACGTATTCTCATGGCGATCTCGGCGGCGTTGGTCGTGCTGGCGCTGGGCGCCTGCAACACTGTGCACGGTTTCGGCAAGGATGTCGAAAAAGTCGGTGAAAAGATCAGCAACGCAGCCAACAAGTAAGCGAACAGCATGCAAAAATTTACTGTAATGAATGGGCTGGTATGCCCGCTGGATCGTGCCAACGTCGATACCGACGCGATCATTCCCAAACAGTTCCTGAAGTCGATCAAACGTGCCGGCTTCGGCCCCAACCTGTTTGACGAGTGGCGTTATTTGGACCATGGCGAACCGGGGATGGATAACAGCGTGCGGCCATTGAATCCGGATTTTGTCCTGAATTTCCCTCGTTATCATGGGGCGCAGGTATTGTTGGCACGAGAGAACTTCGGCTGTGGCAGCTCTCGCGAGCATGCTCCATGGGCGTTGGAGGACTATGGCTTCCGTGTGGTGATTGCGCCCAGTTTTGCCGATATCTTCTTCAACAACTGCTATAAGAATGGCGTGTTGCCAATCGTGTTGCCGGCTGGTGTGGTTGATCAGTTGTTCAGGGAGTGTGAGGCCGCCGAAGGATATCGCCTTGCCGTCGACTTGGCGGCACAGACGGTTACAACGCCATCGGGCGCTGCATTCAGTTTTGATATCACTGGCCATCGCAAACACTGCATGTTGAACGGTCTGGATGAAATTGGACTGACGCTACAGCATGCCGACAAGATTCGTGCCTTCGAAGCGGCACGACGTCAACAGCAGCCTTGGTTGTTTTCGTAAAAACTAGGCATGATGAACCGCCGGTACCAGACGGCTCGTTTTTTCAAGCGACACTGGTTGCTGGCTTTTTTCACGACAGCCTTGGCTTTTTTGGGGTTCGGGTTGGCGTCATACAACCTGATTACCTTGCTACAGGCCAATCTGGTACTGATTGCCGAGCATGGCTGGCAGGCGCTCCGGGACGGGGCGCTGGCGCAACTGATCGAGCTGGTCTCGTCCGGTTTGGGTGCCTTGGCATGTTATCTGATCTTCAAAGCGGGCGAAAAACTGCTCGTCGAAAAACTGACTGGCAACGATTCTTAACGTAAGGCACAACATGAAAATTGCGGTTCTCCCTGGTGATGGCATTGGCCCTGAAATCGTCGCACAAGCGGTACGTGTGTTGGAGCGTTTGAGAGTTGATGGCTTGGCCGTTGAATTGGAACAAGCACCGATTGGCGGTGCTGGCTATGATGCGTTTGGCGATCCGCTACCGGACTCGACGTTGGCATTGGCACGTGCAGCAGATGCTGTGCTGCTGGGGGCAGTGGGTGGCCCGCAATATGACAAGCTGGATCGTCCATTGCGTCCAGAACGTGGGCTGTTGCGGATTCGCAAGGAGCTGAACCTGTTTGCCAATCTGCGTCCGGCCATGTTGTATCCTGAATTGGCGGGTGCGTCGACATTGCGCCCGGAAGTGGTGTCCGGCCTGGATATCATGATCGTCCGCGAATTGACGGGCGACATCTACTTTGGCCAGCCACGTGGTATTCATGTCAATGAACAAGGTGAGCGCGAAGGTTTCAATACCATGCGCTACAGCGAGTCTGAAATCCGTCGTATTGGCCATGTGGCTTTCCAGATTGCACAAAAGCGTAACAAGAAGTTGTGTTCCGTCGACAAGGCCAATGTGCTGGAATGCACCGAGTTCTGGAAAGAAATCATGATTGACGTGGCCAAGAACTACCCGGACGTCGAGTTGAGCCACATGTATGTCGACAATGCGGCCATGCAGTTGGTCCGGGCGCCCAAGCAGTTTGATGTGATCGTCACGGGCAACATTTTTGGCGACATCCTGTCGGACGAAGCTTCCATGCTGACCGGGTCGATTGGCATGTTGCCGTCTGCCTCGCTGGATCAGTCGAACAAAGGCTTGTACGAGCCGTGCCATGGATCGGCACCGGATATCGCAGGCAAGAACGTTGCCAACCCATTGGCCACCATTTTGTCGGTCGCCATGATGTTGCGTTACACGTTTGGTCTGGAAGAGACGGCGGCCCGTGTTGAAAATGCCGTCAAGCGGGTTTTGGCGCAAGGTTATCGGACTGCAGACATTGCAGAAGCTGGTATGGACAAGGTCTCAACTGCCGGCATGGGTGATGCTGTATTGGCTGTGTTGTAACCTGCACAACGCTTTGTGCAGCCAGATTGGGCCGGCTGGGTTTGAATCAAACAGTTTTTTTGAGTACTTTTGGATAGTTAAAGGAAGCAATCATGCGAGTAGGTTTAGTCGGTTGGCGTGGAATGGTGGGCTCCGTGCTGCTGGAACGGATGCGTGAAGAGAAGGACTTCGATCTGATCGAGCCGATTTTCTTTACCACCTCGAACGTTGGCGGCAAAGGTCCGGATGTTGGCAAGGACGTTCCACCACTGAAAGATGCCAAAAATATCGACGAACTGAAATCCATGGATGTCATCATCACCTGCCAGGGGGGTGATTACACGACCGAGATTCATCCGATGCTGCGTGCGGCGGGCTGGAATGGTTACTGGATTGATGCGGCGTCCACGCTGCGTATGGAACAGAATGCGATCATCATTCTCGATCCGGTCAACCAGCACGTCATTGATGGGGCGTTGAACAAGGGTGTTAAAGACTATATCGGCGGTAACTGTACTAATAGCCTGTTGTTGATGGGTGTTGGTGGTCTGTTCAAGGCCGGCTTGGTGGAGTGGGTCAGCTCCATGACCTATCAGGCTGCATCAGGTGCTGGTGCCCAAAACATGCGCGAATTGATTGCGCAAATGGGGTCGGCACACGCATCGGTTGCATCGCTGCTGGCAGACCCCAAGTCTGCCATCTTGGAGATTGATCGCAAATTGGCCGATACCATGCGCTCCGATGCATTTCCGACCGAGCAATTCGGCGTGCCGTTGGCGGGTAGTCTGATTCCTTGGATCGACAAGCAGCTTGATAATGGCCAGTCCAAGGAGGAATGGAAAGGTCAGGCCGAAGTCAACAAGATTCTGGGTACGGAAGCAACGATTCCGGTCGATGGTCTATGTGTTCGTATTGGCGCGATGCGTTGCCACAGCTTGGCGCTAACATTGAAGTTGAAGCGCGATCTGCCATTATCCGAAATTGAAGCCATCATCAAATCGACCAATCAGTGGGTCAAGTTTGTGCCGAACGAGCGCGAACTGACTGTCAAAGAGCTGACGCCAACTGTAATCACCGGTGGGTTGCAAGTGGGGGTAGGACGTGTTCGCAAGTTGAACATGGGTCCAGAGTATGTCAGTGCATTTGTCTGTGGTGACCAGTTACTGTGGGGAGCGGCGGAACCGTTGCGTCGCATGCTGCGGATCTTGCTGGCAAGATAAATAGTCAAACAGGATGGGCCAAACAAAGGGCGGGTAACCGCCCTTTGCTATTTTGAAAACTGGCCTACACTGGAGAAAGTAAACTGCGCAAAAAATCAAGCGTAATATCGCCATCTTCGGATTCGGCTGGCGCCATCAGGGATGAATGCCGAAATGGTGGTTGCCTGAAAATTGTGTGCTGTTATGCCCTTGCTACTGAATAAATGAAGAAATTTCGCCATAAGCTTTGCGTACGGGGCGGGTTCGACAAATGACGTTTTCGGCCAGTGATAATTCCGGTTTGTGTCGCAAGGGGTGCCTAGTCGACAGTTGGATATGATAAGAACTCATCCGCAGCGATTTCGACTTCTAATAATGCGGATTGGCCGAATTATCAAATTAACGATTTCTTTTATACACTAAGAACATACGCTAGACTGATGAAAAACGGCCCTAGCAATTGCTTGCATGGGATATAAGCTAGTGTTAATTTACTCGTCATTTTCTTGGGATAAGGTGTCACTGTGCGGATAAGATCAAAGATTAAGGCATGTGTGCTGGCGTGTTCGCTTATGGGTATGTCGGCCGCCACCTACGCTGCTGGACTCGGCAAAATGACGGTACTGTCCGGTTTGGGACAGCCGTTGAGTGCTGAGATTGATCTCGTTTCTGTTCAGGAAGAAGAAGTTGCTACATTGACGGCCAAACTGGCTTCGCCGGAAATGTTCCGTGAAGCTCAGATTCAATATCCGTCACATCTAAATGGTTTGCGTTTTTCAGTTGAAAAGCGCGCAAATGGTCAACGCTACCTGAAGGTTGCCTCCGGTGCGCCTGTAAACGAGCCATTCATTGATGTACTGGTCGAACTCAGTTGGAATACTGGTCGTTTGGTCAAGGAATTCACTGCGCTACTGGATCCGTTGGGTGATCAGTCGCCTCGTGTTGATCAGTCGCGCGTACCACAGACGCAAGCGGTGACCAGTGATGCCGTGAGCGGCAAACCTGCTCGATCCGGACGCGCTTATGCACGTAAGGGATCACGCGTCGGCGAGCCTACCCCACCTGATCAGGTCAAACACGGCAAGACTAGGCCAACAGAGGAGATGCCACCCGCGCAAACCGCTTCAGAATCCACACCACCTACACCAACTACAGAAGCCGCATCAGGTGATTCTTATAAAGTCAAGCCTGGTGAATCATTGGCAGGAATTGCGGCCAAGTTGAAGCCTGAAGGCGTCAATTTGGATCAAATGTTGGCTGGCTTGTATCGAGCCAATGAAAATGCCTTTGACGGCAAGAACATGAATCGCCTCAAAGCTGGGCGGATTCTCAGTGTGCCGGATAAAGATGCATTGTCTGCGCTTACACCCGCAGAGGCGAGTAAGGAAGTCAAAACCCATTCCATGGATTGGCAGTCATATCGCCAGAAAATGGCTGAGGCTGTATCAAAGACCCCTGGCGAATCTACTACGGGTTCCAGCGCGAGTGGCAAGATCACTGGCAAGGTGGAAGACCGTGCTTCGCAAGAACCTGCGCCTAATCAGGATGTGGTCAAGCTGTCGCGTGGCGAGTCTGCAAAGGGTAGCAAGGGCGGTGCTGAAACCAAGGCATTGCAGGATCGTATCAATTCGATGGAAGAAGAGGCGATTGCACGAGAGAAATCGCTGAAAGAAGCCAATGAACGTGTCGCTGCCTTGCAGAAGAACGTTGAGGAAATGAAGAAATTGATGGAGATGCGCTCCAAGGGTGGTGCGGATCTCCAAGCGCAGGCGGGTGGCAAGTCTGCCAAGCCGGAAATGCCACAGACACCACCACCTGCACCAATTGTGGAAACTGCCAAGCCGGCAGAACCGGTTCCTGCGACTGATCCGAATGCGGGGAAGGTTGAATCGGTGCAGCCGCCAGCCGAGGTGGTGCCGACCGAACAGCCCGTGCCCCAACCAGAGCCAACACCTACTCCACCTCCAACGCCAGCACCGACACCAGTCGTTACTGCGCCGCCGCCTCCGGCGCCAGAGCCGACCGTCATGGATATGGTGTTTGACAACATTGCGTTGATCGGTGGTGGTCTGGTTGCCGTTGGTGCTGGTGTCGGCGCATTGATCTGGTCTCGTCGCCGGAAGCGCCCATCGTTTGAAGACAGCATCCTCACTGGTAGTGATCTCAAGGCCAATACCGTGTTGGGTAACACTGGTGGCGCAATTATCAATACCAATGCAACAGAAAGCTCGTTCCTGACAGATTTCAGTCGTGCGGGTCTGGGTACGATCGATACCGATGAGGTTGATCCTATCGCCGAAGCTGAAGTCTATATGGCTTATGGTCGCGATGCGCAGGCTGAGGAAATCCTGAAGGATGCGTTGGCGAAAGACGGGACGCGTCAAGAGATTCGTCTCAAGTTGTTGGAAATTTACGCAGCCCGCAAGAACGTGGCTACCTTTGAAGACGTGGCGACTGAACTGTATGCTGCTGTCGAAGGGCGTGGTCCGCTGTGGGCAAGTGCATCGGAAATGGGGCGTCAGCTTGATCCGGCCAATCCGTTGTATCAACAAGGTGCGATGGGTACTGCACCAATGCCCAGGTCAGAGGCACCTGCAGCAACATTTGAAAAAACTCAGGTGATTGACCGCAGTGCAGCGGCTGTTGCAGGGGCTGTAGGTGTTGCTGCTACAGCAACAGCAGCTGCGGCAACACCCGATCTTGACTTCCAGTTGGATCTGGATGAATCGAAACAAGCTGTTGCGCCAGTTCCGGCGGCGGATTTGGATCTATCGCTACCTAAGTCGGCGGCACCCGTACCTGTACCCGCTGCGGCACCCATTGCCGAGGGTAACGTGATGGATTTCGATCTGGGTGGCTTTGGAAAGCCAGAAGTACCCGCGTCAAAGAACGCTGCTGCAGAACTGGATATGCCCGCATTGGATCTGGATATCCCTGAGCTTGGCAATGAGTTTGATTTGAGTTTGCCGGAAACCGAGCAGGTTGCCAAAGTGCCAGCTGCAGCACCTGCAGGTGACAATCTACTGGATTTTGACTTCCAGCTGGATGCGGGTAAAGCGCCAGCAACGAATGCGCCGGATTCGTCAGTGCTGGATTTGGGTGATCTGGATTTGAATCTGGATGAAACCATTCAAGCAGGTGCTGCGCCAGTGACGGATGATGGATTGGACAGTGCTGATCCGATGACAACCAAGATTGATTTGGCACGCGCCTATCTGGACATGGGCGACAAAGAGGGTGCACGCGAGATTCTGCAGGAAGTATTGCAGGATGGTAGTACCTCACAGCAGGAAACGGCCAAGTCACTGCTCGAACAGCTGTAATTCTTCTCTCATCGGCGGTGCGCGGAGTATACTCGCGCACCGCCGTTTTCTTTTGTGTTGTTGTGTATGCAATGACACGGATTGCAAAGTTGCCCCTCGTCTTGTGAGATGGCGCCATGTGTTTGCTCCGGTCTTTACATCCTGCTTGTCTATTATTGGTTTGGGTGGCTTCGATATGTGGCTTACAGCGCCTTTCCTGGCCTGATTTGCTCGTCGTCTGTTGTTTCTTGGTATGCCTGTTGTGGCGGGATGGTCTTGTGCATTGGTGGCAGTTGGTCAGTCGGCATCGTGTGCTGTTGCTGTCGGTGTTGATTGCTTATACCTTGATGAGTGGTATGTGGCCATTAACCTTGGATACGGTGGGAGCATCTGCAGTGCAGGTATTTCGCCTGATCGTTACATTGGGTAGCGTATCGCTATTGTGGCATTGTTTGACGTGGGCGCAATTGCTCGCAGGTTTGACAAGTTTATTAAGACCGGTAGCCTGGGTGTGGCCGGCGGTTGGGCGTTTGCCATTGCGTGTGGCTTTGGTTTTGGCTATGACGGAGCAACGTATGACCACTCGTCATCAATTGACTTGGCAAGAGATGTTACATGGTTTGTCAACGGTGGACGAGCTGGCGTGGCAACCAACTTCGGTTCGACCGATGTGGCGGGTCTGGGATAGCCTGGTGGTGTTGGGATTGGGACTGATGATTGTGTTTGTACTATGAGATTGGCATTGGGTTTGGAATACTTGGGGCGAGGATTCTCCGGTTGGCAGTCTCAGCCGGCGGGGTGCACCATTCAGGATACCTTGGAATTTGCATTGGGGCAGATTGCCGGTGAAACAATCCGGGTAGTGGCGGCAGGTAGAACAGATGCGGGCGTCAACGCCTCAATGCAGGTGGTTCATTTTGATACACAGGCTGAGCGACCGTTGACGGCTTGGGTACGAGGTGTCAATCGCTTTTTGCCCGAAGAAATAGCGGTACTGTGGGCTCGTGAGGTGGATGATGCCTTTCATGCTCGTTTTTGCGCCACCGCAAGGCGTTATCGTTATATGCTGTTGAATCGTGGTGTCAGGCCGGCTTTGTTGCGAGGAGGGGTAGGCTGGTGTCATAATCCGTTGAATGTGCATGGGATGCAGATGGCAGCCAATATCCTGATTGGTGAGCATGATTTCAGTGCGTTTCGTGCTGCCGAATGCCAAGCCAAATCACCCATCAAGCATCTGTACCAACTCGATATCCGACGTCAAGGCGCCTTGATCCAGCTTGATCTGCGTGCCAACGCCTTTTTGCATCACATGGTTCGCAATATTGTGGGTTGCCTGATTCAGGTAGGGGCCGGACGTAGGTCGTCAACATGGCTTGAGGATGTATTGGCATCACGGGATCGAAAGCTGGCAGCACCGACGTTTTCGCCAGATGGGCTGTATTTGAGCGGCGTGGACTACGAGAATGTCTGGGGTTTGGGTGACCTGACCATCTCGGATGCTAGGGAAGTGGGTTGTGATGACAAGGGGCGAGTTTGAGCCTGCCTGGTTTGGCTAGCGGTTCCATATCAGTTGATATGTTCCAGCGGCTAAGATGAGTTGGCATATGGATGACATACATGATCTTGACCTTGTGTTGCCACTTGTCTGGTTCCCGTTTCTAGCTAGCGGTTCCGGTCACGACTGACACCGTCAGCACAAGCAGTGCGTGCATTTTCGCCCTGCACGTGGATGTGCATATGTTGAATCTATAAAAAACAAACGACAAGATCATACTCATGGCCTTAAAAACCTTTATTCCGGCATTGTGCACGGCGCTAGCGTTACACGTAAGTGCAGCAGAAGAGCCAATTGCCACTGCAGATGACAAACCGCTTGCCGAAAAGATTGAAGCGCTTCAACGTGCAGTGGCGGAGCAAGAGTCGGCACTGAAAGCGGCGCAAGCACAGAACGAAGCACTACAGGCTGAAATGCAGCAGTTGAGACAAGCAACACAGCCTGCTGTTTTGCCGCCCAATCAGACACTCTCGGCAGACCAGCCCTCTGACCCTAGCTTGCCGCCATGGGTAGGGGAGATTCTTCGGAACATTCAAGGTGATCCGATGCCCTGGGCGGCAGGTGGAGCAGGCGTCATTGTGTTGCTGGGTGCATGGGTGTGGCGCAGCCGTAGCAAGCGCCGTCGCCCCAAAATTCCCTTGTTTGAAGACAGCCTGCTGGCTGTTGGGCCATCGACGACCAATATCTTGGTTGGTGGTGGTGGTGCGGTAATTGACACTACGCTATCGATGACATCGGTGTTACAACCTGGGCATACCGAGCGACGTGATTTGGAGTCGGCTTCGGTTGACCCGGTTGCGGAGGCGGAGGTTTATCTGGCCTATGGGCGTGATCTGCAAGCAGAAGAGATTTTGCGCGATACACTGCAACGCGCGCCAGGCCGACAGGATGTCCGACTCAAGTTGATGGAAATCTATGCAATGCGGAAGGATGTGCCATCCTTGCAGGCGGCAATGGAAACCATGCGTGAGCAGGGCTTGCCGGAGGAGGACGAATTCTGGGTTAAGGCGCTTGAGCTGGTCGCAAGTGTTGCCGACACGCCTTCCGTCGAAACTGATGAGACATTATTGCAGTCCGAGCCATCAGCAGCATCCACTGATACAGGGTCAATACAAACTGAGGTGGCTACGCAACCAGAGCGTTCGCTGGCGATTGATCATCCGTTTGATGAATTGCTGCCTGATACAACCGACGATGCAGTGCCATCTGCCAGTGCGCCGTTGGTTGAACGCGTGGCTGCAGCCGCAGTACCTGCTGAAGCACCACCTATCCACGTCGCTGAGACCTCGCCCGATGCGCAAGTTGTTGAGCTCAAGGAGCGAGTAGAGCCAACTTTGAATCTGTTGCTGCCGGATGTAGAAGTGTTGCCTGCATCACGCCGGAAGCCTGAGACGGCAGGGGGGTTGGAAATCGTCATTGATGAGCCAGCCGAAGCGGCTCCGCAGATGCTATCAGCCCAGCCGGCGTTCATTGACCCAGAGCGGGTGTTGGACTTTGATTTTGAATTCGATCCATCCCAAGCAACTAACGTTTCAACAGCTGAATCTGCCGTTGAATTAACTGAACCCGTGATTGAATTGAATTTGACTGATATTAGCCTGGATTTGACGGCCCCGGTGATGGGTATTGTTGTCGATGACGTGCCCCCGGTTGTGCCGGTGGTGAATAGTGCTACTGACGTACCGGGATTGCCGGTTGTTGAAGAAGATCCGATTGCCATCAAGTTGGATCTGGCGCGCATCTATTTCGAAATGGGCGATACCGAAAGTGCCAACGAATTGCTGGAAGAAGTCATAGGAGAAGGCAGACCAGAACAAATTGAGCAGGCACGCCAGATGCAGAAGCATGGTAGTCTCACTGCCTAAGTCGGTACCTCGCTCAGTTTTTGCTCGCCGATCAGGGCTGGCCGCGGTTATACTCGTTTGCCTGCTATAGACCACTTGGTAAGTATGTCCGCTTGTAAGATCAAGATTTGTGGCTTGACGCGTGAACAGGATGTTGCGGTGGCTGCCAATGCAGGTGCCGATGCGTTGGGGTTTGTTTTTTACCCGCCCAGCCCACGCCATTTGGATGTGGAGCGCGCAAAGGTTCTGGTCGAGAGTGTTCCCCCATTCGTGACCACTGTGGGATTGTTTGTGAATGCGCGGGCAATGGAAATCGAGCGAGTGTTGCGAATGGCCCCGGTCGATCTATTGCAGTTTCATGGTGATGAAGCTCCGGAATTCTGTGGTCAATTTGGCCGCCCTTATATCAAGGCGATTCGGGTGAAAGCAGGTCTGGATTTACATGAATATGCACAGCAGTTTGCGGGTGCGCGTGGCTTATTGCTGGATGCGTTTGTGGAAGGCGTACCTGGTGGCACCGGTAGTATCTTCGATTGGGGGTTGATCCCATCTGATTTGCCAATGCCCATCATTCTTTCCGGTGGTTTGGAATCCGGTAATATCGTGAGTGCGGTCAAACAGGTCAGGCCATGGGCTGTGGATGTTTCAAGTGGTGTGGAGTCTGCAAAAGGAATCAAGGACGCAGACAAGATCGCTGCGTTCATCAATGGAGTGCGCAATGCAAATGTATGACCTTCCTGACGCCCGTGGCCATTTTGGCGAGTATGGCGGAATCTATGTTGCTGAAACGCTGATGACCGCTTTGGATGAGCTGCGGCACGAGTATGAGCGTTATCGTGATGACCCTGATTTTCAAGCTGAATTTCAGTATGAATTGAAGCATTATGTTGGTCGTCCCAGCCCGATCTACCATGCCAAGCGTTGGTCGGAAGTACTGGGTGGTGCGCAGATATTCTTGAAGCGTGAAGATCTCAACCATACTGGTGCACATAAGGTCAATAACACCATTGGCCAAGCCTTGCTGGCTCGTCGCATGGGCAAAAAGCGTGTCATCGCTGAAACTGGTGCTGGTCAGCATGGTGTGGCATCTGCGACTGTTGCTGCCCGATATGGTATGGAATGTGTTGTTTACATGGGATCGGAAGATGTCAAACGACAATCCCCCAATGTGTTCCGGATGAAACTGCTTGGTGCGACGGTGGTGCCAGTTCAAAGCGGCTCTAAGACCTTGAAAGACGCAATGAATGAAGCGATGCGCGATTGGGTGACCAATGTCGAGAGCACCTTCTATATCATTGGCACTGCTGCTGGCCCGCATCCCTATCCGATGATGGTCCGTGACTTTCAGTGTGTCATCGGCAACGAAGCAAAAGAGCAAATGATTGAAATGGTCGGTTGCCAGCCAGATGTGGTGGTGGCTTGTGTCGGCGGTGGTTCCAATGCAATTGGTATCTTCCACCCTTATCTTGGCCTCACAGAGGTCAAGTTGGTTGGTGTGGAAGCGGGTGGTGAAGGGGTGGAAACGGGGCGTCATGCCGCACCATTGTCAGCTGGCCGCCCTGGTGTGCTGCATGGTAATCGTACTTACCTGATGCAAGATCCTGATGGCCAGATCATTGAAACCCACTCAATTTCCGCTGGTCTGGACTATCCAGGCGTTGGGCCCGAGCATAGTTATCTGAAAGATAAAGGCCGGGTGCAGTATGTGGCAGCCAATGATGGTGAGTCGCTACAGGCATTCCATGATCTATGCCGTTATGAGGGCATAATCCCCGCTTTGGAATCCAGTCATGCGTTGGCTTACGCTAAGCGTTTGGCGCCGACAATGAATAAAGATCAGATCGTTCTGGTCAATCTGTCGGGACGTGGTGACAAGGATATCCAGACCGTGGCGAGATTGTCCGGCATTGAGCTTTAAGTCCCGCGGAGCCTTGAGTTCTGCGCGGGTTTTCCCCAATACGCGGCCGTGTAGGCCGTCAAGTAGAGTCCGCTAATAAACATGTCCAGAATTGATTCCAGACTGAATGCGTTGCACCAGCAGCAGCGCAAGGCACTGATCCCGTATATCACCGCAGGCGATCCAACCGCAGCATTGACGGTACCGTTGATGCATGCGTTGGCTGCTGCGGGGGCGGACATTCTGGAGATTGGCGTACCATTTTCTGATCCAATGGCAGAGGGCCCGGTCATACAGCGCGCAATGGAGCGTGCGTTGGCCAACAAGGTCAGTTTGCGTGATGTCTTGGCGATGGTGGCTGAATTCCGCCAGCGCGATGTGGATACTCCTGTTGTATTGATGGGGTATGCCAACCCGGTTGAGGCGATGGGTTATGAGATGTTTGCCCAACAAGCCGCCGCCGCCGGCGTAGATGGCCTGCTGACGGTGGATTTTCCACCGGAAGAGGCGAGTGGTTTGGTGGAAATTCTGGATCGCCATGGCATTGCACCGATTTTCCTGTTGGCACCGACGACACCGGAGTCCCGGATCGAGGTGGTTGGAAAAATGGCGCGTGGATACGTCTATTATGTATCGTTGCGCGGCGTGACTGGTGCGGGGAATCTGGACATGTCCGAGGTGGCGGCACGCTTGCCGCTGTTGCGCAAACATATCAAATTGCCGATTGGCGTGGGTTTTGGTATTCGAGATGGGAAAACCGCCCGTGCGGTCGCTGAAGTGGCTGACGCCGTAGTGATCGGTAGCCGTTTGGTGCAGGAAATTGAATCTGCAGGCGAGCGGGACGCGGTGGAAAGCATCGGCAAACTGGTTAAAGACATTCGAGAGGCAATCGATCATGCCTGATCAGATCGCAGATAGGACGGAGACGATGAGCTGGTTACAGAAACTGCTACCGCCTAAGATCAAAAGCAAAGCCAATGGGGCGAAAACCGGTGTACCGGAAGGCTTGTGGAGCAAATGTTCCGCGTGTGAGGCCGTCCTCTACCGAACAGACTTGGAAAACAACCTCAACGTCTGTCCCAAATGTGATCATCACAATGCGGTATCGGCCCGTAAACGGCTGGAGATTTTGCTCGACCCGGAAGGTCGGTTCGAAATTGGTGCTGAGGTGCAACCGCTGGATACCTTGAAGTTCAAGGATTCCAAGCGTTACCCTGACCGGCTTGAATCAGCTCGCAATGAAACGGGCGAAACTGATGCGTTGGTGGTGATGCAGGGCGCGATTCATCATGTTCCATTGGTTGCTGCAGCATTTGAGTTCAAGTTCATCGGTGGGTCCATGGGCTCAGTGGTGGGTGAACGGTTTGTGCGTGGTGTCAATACCTGCCTTGAGCAGAATCTACCTTTCGTATGTGTCGCAGCAAGTGGCGGTGCGCGAATGCAGGAAGGTCTGATGTCGCTGATGCAGATGGCCAAGACCAGTGCCGCGTTGACTAAATTGGCTGAGCGTCGCTTACCGTTTATCTCTGTACTGACGGACCCGACTATGGGGGGCGTATCTGCCAGTTTCGCTTTCCTGGGTGATGTTGTCATCGCAGAACCGCAGGCGCTGATTGGTTTTGCCGGTCCGCGCGTAATCGAGCAGACCGTACGTGAAACGTTACCAGAAGGTTTCCAGCGAGCCGAGTTTCTGCTGGAAAAAGGTGCTATCGATATGATCGTCGACCGCCGACAAATGCGTGACAAGCTGTCTGATCTGTTAACGTTGATGTTGCGTTTGCCAGCGCGCGATCATTAATACACCCAGGCAGGTGGCGTAGTCGCTTGCTGCAGTTGCAACAGCCGATTTACCAAGCTTGTTTTCATTGTGCTTGGTTGATCGGCTGTCTGTTTGTTGCATGGGTATTGCCATTTGGCACCCGTTGCAACTTTCCTACTTCAACTTGATCTCTGAACATAGTGGCGCAGGATACGTATCTGCATTGCCCTATCTTTGATGGCATTACGATTTGACATGACTGAACCGACAAATTCAAGACAATCTGTTGCGGACTGGCTTCGCTATCTTGAACAACTGCATCCGGTGGCCATAGACCTTGGCTTGACGCGTGTTGACGCTGTGCGCAATCGTATGGGCCTGAAGCTCTCATGTCCTGTCATCACGATCGGTGGGACCAACGGCAAAGGTTCCGTGTGTGCTTTTTTGAGTACGATTCTGGCTGCGGCAGGTTATCGTGTCGGTTGTTATACTTCTCCCCACCTGCTGCAGTACAACGAACGGGTGGCTGTTGATCTGCAGCCCATTGCGGATGCGGACCTGGTCAAATCATTTAATGCGGTGGAGACAGGGCGTAGTGATACGCCGCTAACCTACTACGAGTTTGGTACATTGGCGGCTATTTGGCATTTCGCACAGTCTTCGCTGGATATCGCCATTCTCGAAGTTGGATTGGGTGGTCGGCTTGACGCAGTCAATGCCTTTGATGCTGACTATGCTGCGGTGGTGAGCGTTGATCTGGATCATCAATCCTACCTGGGTGATACCCGAGAAAAGATCGGGTTCGAAAAGGCGGGTATCTATCGAACTGGCAAGGTGGCGGTATGTGGTGATGCACAACCACCCGCCACACTGATTGAACATGCCGATTCAATAGGTGCTGAACTGCACTTGATTGGCCGTGATTTTGGTTTCACCCGGCAAGAGCAGCAATGGGCGTTTTGGGGGCGGCGTGGTAAGCATCTTTCATTGCCTTTTCCAGCCCTGCGTGGCGCATATCAACTGAGTAATGCCAGTACCGCCTTGGCGATTTTGGATGAGCTGCGCGAGCAGTTGCCAGTGGGGATCGGGGACATCAAACGTGGCTTGTTGCAAGTCGAGTGGCCTGCCCGCTTTCAGGTCATGCCTGGACGGCCAAGCGTGATTCTGGATGTGGCCCATAATCCGCATGCGGCCCGAGCATTGGCGGGCAGCCTTAAATCCATGGGTTACTACGAACAAACTTTTGCAGTGTTTTCAATGCTTGCTGACAAGGATATGGCCAGTGTGGTGGCGATTCTCAAGGATCAGATCGATCACTGGTATATTGCACCGCTGACTGGGCCGAGATCCATGTCTGCCGAGGTTTTGCAGCAAGCATTGATCGCTGAAAATGTACCTGGAAAAGTAACGATATTCGAAACTATTTCACAAGCTTATCGTGCTGCCTGTGATAAGGCGGGGGAAAATGATAGAATCGCGGCCTTCGGATCGTTTTATACGGTCGCCGAGGTATTGCAAACCCGTCAGTCCCGGTAGGCCGACACTCAAGGCATGGTCCAACACACTTCGAATGATGAACTCCTGCAGCTGAAAAAACGCGCCCGCCGTCGCTTGGTGGGGGCTATCGCATTGGTATTGGTCGCTGTCACAGTCCTGTGGAATGTTCTGGACAGTGAACCCAAAACCGCTGTGCAGCATGTGGGAGCACAAAATGTGGAAATTGTCAGCAACGCACCACAGTTGCGTACGGAGCCTGCCCCAGATCTGGCGGCTCGTCCTTCTCCACTTGAAAACAACGATCCTGCTGCAATGGTGCCAGTGTTACCAACGCCAGTTCCAGAACCAGCAAAGACCAAACCTGCTGTACCAGCTACCGTAGATGGTAGCCGACCTGTTGAGTCCACACCAGCACAGGCAGAAACCAAACCCTCGCCCAAGCCACAAGAATCCTTGCATGAGCAGGTTGAGGCCAAAAAGCCTGCCAAGGTGGAAGCGCCCAAGCCTAAGAAAGAACCGGTGGAATCCAAAGAGCCAAAGTCTGAAGTGAAGAAGACGGATGCTGGCTCCGTCAAAGCAGATACCAAAGGCTCAGTTGCCATTCAGGTGGCAGCTTTATCTGAAGATAATAAGGCCAAGCAATTGGCCAGTAAGCTACAACAGGCGGGTATGCCGGCCTATGCAGAAGCAAAGGGACCGTTGACGCGTGTACGGGCTGGCCCGTTTGCCAATCGGCAGCAAGCTGAAAACGCGCTGGAAAAGTTGAAGTCCCTAGGTTACAGCGGCGTAATTGTACCTCGCTGACTATACTTTAATCGGCTATTCGCCTTGACCACTACTCACAATGACCCCATTTGACTACGGTGTGCTACTGATCGTTGGTTTTTCAGTCTTGTTGAGTGTGATGCGCGGTTTGCTGCGAGAGTTGATGGCGCTGGCATCCTGGGTAGTCGCATTTTTCGTGGCAAGGAATTACACCACTGAAGTCACGCCATTATTGCCTGATTCAATTCCCAGTGAGGAGTTGAAGCTGCTGGCGGGGTTTCTGGGCTTGTTTCTGGGTTCCTTGTTGATTATGACCCTGCTGACAATTGCATTGGCAGAAGTCATCAAGGTTGTTGGCCTGTCAGGGGCTGATCGGGTGTTAGGTGCAATATTTGGCCTGGTACGTGGATGTTTTATCGTTGTCGTGCTGGTGTTGTTGGCGGGGTTGACCTCGCTGCCTCGTGAGCCGATGTGGAAAAATGCGATGTTCAGCCCTGTGTTCGAGGCCGTGGCGCTTGCCGTCAAGTCTTGGCTGCCGGATGGGCTCGCCAAACACATTAAATATGAGTAAGTAATTATGTGCGGAATTATCGGTGTAGTTGCCAAGACGCCTGTCAATCAATTGTTGTACGATGGGTTGTTGATCTTGCAGCATCGTGGTCAGGATGCTGCAGGCATTGTTACCATGGATGGCCCACGCCTCCATATGCACAAGGGATCGGGCTTGGTGCGCGATGTCTTCCGTACTCGTAACATGCGTTCCTTGCAAGGTACGTCCGGGATTGGCCATGTCCGTTATCCAACAGCCGGCTCAGCGTCCTCACTGGCCGAGGCACAGCCGTTCTACGTCAATTCCCCATTTGGCATTGTGCTGGCACACAACGGTAACCTGACTAATGCCGATCAGCTCAAACATGAGATGTATCGCCAGGATTTACGACATATCAACACCAATTCCGATTCGGAAGTGTTATTGAACGTGTTTGCACATGAATTGCAAAAGCAGACACGTGGTGATCGTATTGATCAGGATGCGGTGTTTGCTGCTGTGTCCGCTGTGCACTCCCGTATTCGTGGCGCTTATGCTGTTGTATCAATGATTGCAGGTCATGGTTTGGTGGCGTTCCGTGATCCAAATGGAATTCGCCCGCTGGTGTTGGGTAAGGCAGAAACTGCACTGGGTACCGAATACATGCTGGCGTCGGAATCGGTCACACTGGATTCGTTGGGTTTTCAGCCAGTACGCGATATTGCCCCTGGTGAAGCGGTCTATATCACACAGGACGGCCAATTTTTCAGCCGTCAGTGTGCCGAGCATACCACCCATACCCCCTGTATTTTCGAGTTTGTTTATTTTGCCCGTTCTGATTCGGTCATGGACGGTATATCAGTGCACGCGTCGCGTCTTTATATGGGCGAATTCCTTGCGGATAAAATCCGCAAGACCATGCCCGATCTGGACATCGATGTCGTCATTCCCATTCCCGATACCAGCCGTGCGAGTGCGTTGCAATTGGCTAACCACCTGGGGCTGCCGTATCGCGAAGGGTTCATGAAGAACCGCTATATTGGCCGTACTTTCATCATGCCGGGTCAGGCAGTGCGTAAGAAATCCGTTCGCCAGAAGTTGAGTCCGATTGCTGTGGAATTCAAAGGCAAGAACGTACTGTTGGTGGATGACTCGATCGTACGTGGCACCACATCTCGTGAAATTGTACAGATGGCTCGCGAGGCTGGTGCGTTGAAGGTGTATTTTGCCTCGGCAGCTCCGCCAGTGCGCTTCCCGAATGTATATGGTATCGACATGCCAACTCGTAATGAACTGTTGGCAACAGGACGTGACGATGTTGCCATTGCTCGCGAAATTGGGGCTGATGCAGTTGTCTATCAAGATCTGGAAGCGCTTGAGGCTGCGGTACATCGTTGCAACTTTGATATCAAGACTTTTGAGACCTCCTGTTTCAGTGGTAAATATATTACTGGCGATATCGATGAGGCTTATCTGGCCAAGATCGAGAGCGAGCGCAACGATTCTGCGAAGGCGGACAAGGAACGAGATCTGGACTTCAATATTGGGGTGGCGGAGCAAAATCTGATCTAATTCCCCAATCAGGATATGTCGTAGCCTACTGTATAGTGGTGTGACTTTCTTGTGTGTAGGATCGTTGTCAGGCTTGACAGCAAACCCCAAGATCACGGACTATTTCAATTGCGCCGATTTTTTACCGCTTGCGGGCGCACTATAAATACAGCTAAACCGTCGAGTTTCTGAGGTTTTGATCCTGAACCCGCTTGGCTGTCCAAGCGGGTTTTGTTTTTTACTGGACCTAAGATGACTGATTTTGCTGACCGAGACTGGCAATTGGAAACCCTGGCAATTCGTACTGGGATAGATCGAACTCAATTTGGCGAGCACAGTGAAGCGATGTTTCTCACCTCCAGCTTTGTGTTCGACAGTGCCGCACAAGCAGCGGCCCGATTTGGTGGTAGTGAGCCGGGCAATATCTATGCACGCTTCACCAATCCAACCGTGACGGCATTTCAGGATCGTCTGGCTGTATTGGAAGGGGCTGAGTTCTGCGTGGCAACGGCCTCGGGCATGGCTGCCATTACCAGCTGCATTATGGGGCTACTGTCTGCTGGAGATCATATCGTGGCGTCAAAAAGCCTCTTCGGCTCCACGGTGCAACTATTCAACACCATTCTCAGCCGTTTTGGCATTGAGACCAGTTATGTTGATCTGGCGGATACCGAGGCGTGGGAAAGGGCTATCAAGCCCAATACCCGGCTGCTGTTTGTCGAGACACCGTCCAATCCATTGACCGAATTGGGTGATATTGCTGCATTGTCAGCTATTGCTCACCGTCATGGTGCATTGCTGGCAGTGGATAACTGTTTCTGCACTCCGGCCTTGCAACGCCCGCTGACGCTGGGGGCTGACATTGTCATCCATTCTGCCACCAAGTATCTGGATGGTCAGGGTAGGGTGTTGGGCGGAGCGGTGCTTGGCAGCAAGCAGTTGCTGGAGCCAGTTTTCGGTTTTCTGCGGACCGCAGGCCCAACGCTGTCTGCTTTCAATGCCTGGGTAATTCTCAAAGGTCTGGAGACCTTGAAACTGCGTATGGAAGCACACAGTCGCAATGCATTGGAACTAGCTGGTTGGCTGGAGCAACAGCCGAATGTCTCCCGCGTGTTCTACCCAGGCCTGCCATCACACCCGCAGTATGCCTTGGCCCTTCGCCAACAGCGCTTCGGTGGTGGTATTGTCACCTTTGAGGTGGCAGGTGGTCGTGAGGCTGCATGGTGTGTTGTGGATAGCACCCGCCTGATGTCGATCACGGCCAATCTAGGGGATGTCAAAACCACCATTACACATCCAGCAAGCACCACTCATGGACGTATTACCCCAGAAGCTCGTACTGCTGCGGGCATCACGGAAGGTATGCTGCGGATTGCGGTAGGATTGGAATCGGTTGAAGACCTTAAGCGTGATTTGAAGGCAGGGCTGGCTCAGTAATGCAAATTGCCTCAATCGATGCAACTGCAACTGTACCTGGCGTGGCTGAAGCACTTTATCAGCTGCAGCAGCTTGCCTACCGTCTGGAGGCTGAGTTGATCGGTTTTCCGGACTTACCACCATTGCATGAAACCGTCGAAGAGTTGGCTCAACTGAGGGAAACCTTGCTGACAGTGAAAGATGGAAGCGGTGCATTAATAGGGATTCTCGGTTGGGTTTGTGAGGATGGTCAGGTGGATATCTGCCGCTTAGCCATTCACCCGCGTCATACTCGTCAAGGATGGGGGCAGCGGTTGCTGCAAGCGTTGTTCGAGATAACCGCCGGTACTGCAGCTACTTGGTCCGTTACTACTGCCGTGGCCAACACACCGGCATTGGCGCTGTATCGCAAGCTAGGTTTTGTCGAGCAGACAAGATTTCATACGGCGGAGGGGTTGGCACTGGTGTCACTTGGCAAGATTTCTAATTCAACAAGTCGTTCGAGTTAATCCCATGACAAAACGTATCACCGCTTTTTCGCAGCAGAATCCTCAACCTACTTATGATCGTCCCAGAGCGGATCGTTTAGTTGTTGGTAATCCGCAACGCACGACCTGGCATCACTTCACCAGTGCTGATGGCATCATGGATTGTGGTATCTGGGCTTGCGAGCCGGGTATATGGCAAATTGCTTTCTCTGACAACAAAGATGAGTTTTTCTGTGTTATTGAAGGGGTGGTGCGACTGCATGATGCAAATGGGCAGGTGACTGAAGTGCGGGCAGGTGAGTCCGCTGTGATCCCAGCTGGTTTTATCGGGCAATTTGAAGTAGTCGAGGCCGTCTGTAAATATTATGTGATTGTTGAACGGAAATAGTAGTCAGTGTCATGAATGACGTTGCAGGTGCCTGCATTGATGCAGTCGCCTACATAATACATTTTCCTGCCTCACTGCCGTTCAACGGAACAGATAACCCATTTGGGCCAATGTGGTAATACAGGGAAATAACCTGCCATCCTTTGTCAGACTTGTACAGCTGAATGCTGTTCACACCAGTGAAGTCGGATTTGGTGGATAATTTTTCGGTTCTGGATTCGACCACACTATAGACGGTGGCAAATCGGTCAAACACTTGCAAGTCACGTGATACTTCACACTCATAAAAACCGGACTCAGTCACCCGATCAAGTGCGCGGATAAACTCCTTGGTGGGCAGAGTGTTCAGATTGGGGTGACCTTCCTTAATATCCGGGCGACGGCCGGGTTCCTTCGATAGCGCTTGCCAGCGCGACGCAACAATGGTTTCAGGAGTGGTTTCTTCAGCACGCAGGGTGGTGGGTAGCAACAGCACAGCCAATAGTAATGTTTTCATGGTGCTTCGTTGTGGCGAACCATTATGTGCCCTTTATTTGCCAAGGTTTTTTGAAAGGTTACCATTTCAAAAGATGGCTGCCTTGGTAATGCATACGGCTCGGATCTTCAGATGACAAAACACCAGTGATTCAGGCTAAGATCAAGGCTGGTAGCCATTTTACGCAAGATGGTGGTCTGCTATGATTGCTCAGCGACTGTATCTGGCTGCCAAGTGTTGCTTGGATTACAGATCGGTCGGTAAGTGGCAGATAACCCCTTCATTTGGCTAATTGACTACCAAATAGTGACGACAGCTAACCCACAGGTATAAAACATGGACCTCATTACACTAGCTGCCCTTGGTGATTTTCCCCATCAGCTTGCGGCTCATTACGCAGCGATTCCCAATGATTTCAAAAATTGGCGCCCTGAATCTTGGGTAGGTATTCCTAGCGAGCCTTTTACTCCGCTTGAACAGATTTGTCATATTCGAGACATTGAAATCGATGGCTACCATGTACGAATTCTGCGAACTTTACGGGAAGAGAATCCGCTGCTCGAATCGTTGGATGGTGAGATCCTGTCGAAAGAGCGAGACTATTCAGTAGCAAATGCTGCAGAAGTATTCGCCACATTTCAACAAGCACGAGCCAAGACGATTGAGCTTGTCACCCAGCTGAGTCCCGACCAACTGGTTCGCCCTGCAATGTTTGAAGGCTGTGCGATCACGCTTCGTGGACTGTTACACTTGCTATGCAGTCACGATCAACAACACCTTGCCGGGCTCCAATGGTTGAAGGCGAGGATCGAATCCCCCATGTCAGTGGATAACATAGCCAAAGCTTGACACGTTGATGTCTTGAGCTATAACTATTAGCTCACTACCATGGTTACTGATGTAAAAAGCCCGGGTTGTTTACCCGGGCTTTTTAATTATGACAATGCAGAAAATGCCTGCTTCAAATCACCAATCAAATCGTCTACCGATTCGATCCCGACAGACAGCCGGATGAGATTCGGGCCAATACCCAATGCCGTGCGACGTTCAAGTGGGATGGAGGCATGCGTCATGGCTGCGGGCAGGCTAATCAGACTTTCCACACCACCAAGGCTTTCTGCCAGGGTGAACAGTTCGCAGTGTTCCAATACTTGGCGTGCGCCGGCTTCGTCACTATTGAGACGGACTGAGATCATGCCACCAAAGCCTCGCATCTGGCGTTTGGCCAAGGCATGCTGTGGGTGGGACTCCAGACCTAGGTAAATGACATCCTTGACCTGAGGCTGTGTAGTCAACCATTCAGCGATTTGCTGGGCATTTTCGCAATGGCGTTGCATGCGTAATGACAGCGTACGTAGACCACGTGTGGCCAAAAAGCTTGAGAATGGGTCGAGGATACCACCAACTGCATTGTGCAGAAAGGCCAGTTGCTCAGCCAGTTCCGGATTGTCACCCACTACAGCAACACCGGCGACCACATCAGAGTGGCCATTCAGGTATTTGGTGGCAGAGTGAAGGGTAATGTCAAAACCATGCGACAGCGGTTGCTGCAGATAGGGCGAAGCAAAGGTATTGTCAACGACCGACAGAATGCCATGCTGCTTGGCGATTGCGGCAATGGCGGCCAGATCAGACAGTTTCAGCAACGGGTTGGTGGGGGTTTCGACCCAGATCATTCGAGTATTGGGGCGAATGGCAGCGGCCAGGGCCTCCGTATTGCCAGGTGCGACATAAGTGATGTCCAGGCCTTGAGTACGGCGCCGTACACGCTCAAACAGGCGAAAACTTCCACCATAAAGATCATCCACTGCAACCACATGTGAACCTTGGTCCAGCAGTTCCAGCACGGTGGACATGGCAGCCAGGCCGGATGCAAAGGCATAGCCACGACTACCGCCTTCGATTGCAGCAACGGCTTTTTCGAATGTTTCACGGGTAGGGTTCTGACTGCGCGAGTATTCATAACCGGTATGCACCCCAGGCGATTGCTGGGCATAGGTCGAGGTGGCATAGATCGGGGGCATGACAGCACCAGTTGCATCCGGGGTATAGCCGGCATGGACCGTCAGAGTATCAAAATCGGACATGCTATTCCTTTCGTGAACAAACAAGTGCCTTGAACAATCTGATGCCTCTCCACGATGAGTGGGCATTCGGGTGTGTCAAGGTACTCAGGATATTGCAAGGCACGATCAAGCCAGTTGATGGCGCCAGTGGTTGAGCAGGTCGGATTTGGTGATCAGGCCAACGAAACGGCCTTGATCGACCACAATGGCGACACGGCCCTGATCAAACAAGGGTTGTAGGGCGCTGATCGGGGCGTCCGGGCTGAGTGTTTGCAAATCACCGGACATTGCCTTGCTGACAGGCTGACGGAAGTTACCTGGCTCGGCATGCACTGCTTTCAAAAGGTCCCATTCGTCAATCAGTCCCAAGACTTTGTCGCCTTCCATGACAGGTAGTTGTGATACATCATACAGCCGCATGCGGGCATAGGCGGTGGCCAAAGTATCGGTCGGTTCTGCAATCACGGTACCCCCCTCAGCATGACGCCGGGTGATCAGGTCGCGCAGGTCGCCGTACTTGGGCAGGCTGATCAGGCCTTGGTCAATCATCCAGAAGTCGTTGAACATTTTCGACAGGTATTTGTTACCACTGTCACAGATGAAGGTGATGACCCGTTTGGGGCTGGTCTGTTCGCGGCAATAGCGTAGTGCAGCAGCGACCAGTGTGCCAGACGACGAACCGGCGAGAATACCTTCTTCTTTCAGTAGCATACGGGCAGTGTCAAAACTTTCCTGATCACTGATCCGGAATGCACGTTTGACTTGGCTGAAATCGGCTTGGGGCGGAATGAAATCTTCACCAATGCCCTCCACCAGCCAACTGCCAGCTTCGCCAAAATGACCTGTCTCGATGTGGTCCGCCAGCACTGAGCCTTGAGGATCGGCCAAAACAAATGCCGTGTGCGGCGAGCGTTTCTGGAAGAAACGGGTAAGGCCCGTCAGTGTGCCGCAAGAACCCACACCGACCACCACGGCATCGATATTGCCATCCAGTTGATCGAACATCTCAGGGCCAGTACCGTGTTCATGTGCAGCCGGGTTGGCTGGATTGTTGAATTGGTCGATATAGAATGCACCCGGTGTTTCTTCAGTCAGACGTTTGGCCAGATCCTGGTAGTAGGCTGGGTGGCCTTTGCCGACATCGGATCGGGTCAGCACCACATTGGCACCCAACGCTTTCAGGTGGAAGATTTTTTCCCGGCTCATCTTGTCCGGTACCACCAGCGTCAGCTTGTAACCTTTTTGCGCCGCTACCAGAGCCAGTCCCAGGCCAGTATTGCCTGCAGTGGCTTCGACGATGGTGCCGCCCGGTTTCAGTCGGCCATCCCGTTCGGCGGCTTCAATCATCGAGAGCGCGATACGGTCTTTGATCGAGCCGCCGGGGTTTTGATTTTCCAGCTTCACAAACAGTCGACACGGTCCGGTATCCAGTTTGGTCAGTTCAATGACGGGGGTATTGCCGATCAGATTGAGTGAAGATTGAGCAGTAGTCATGTATGTCTCCTGATCCCGGGGCGAGGGTGGCTCGCGGTGGGGAATGTGCCTGAGTGTTTGCGCTGGTAGGCAAGGGATAGGTACCTACCAAGCCAGGCATTGTTGATTTGGGTGAAGCGAAGCCTACATTATTACCAAATGAAATAGAATTTCATATTTTCATACTGCATTCGAATAAGCAGATGGTCGGTGCTCAGCAACAATTTGCTGACTCAAATGTTAACGTTACGTTAGGTCTGGCTTAAGTGGTCAGTTGTTTTTTGTTGATGCATAGCCTTGTCCCAATCGTGTTTCCAACCAACGCTGAACCTGTTCGAACGCCAGGCTGAGTACCCAGTAGATACCAGCGGCCGCCAGGTAGAGTGGTAAGGGCTGAAAGGTTGTGGCAATCACTTCCTTGGTCGCCAGCATCAGCTCGGTGACGGTGATGACCGAGACCAGGGAGGTGTCCTTGATCAAGCTGATCAGGCTGTTCGACAAGCTAGGTACAGCCAAGCGCAAAGCTTGCGGCCCAATGATGTAACGCAGCGATTGGCCATAGGTCAGGCCCAGGCTGGATGCCGCCTGCCATTGACCTGGGCCGATACCCTGAATGGCACCGCGCATACTTTCCGATAGATAGGCACCCGCATTCAGGCTGAGCGACAGAATGCCGGCAGTGATCGGTGACAATTCGAGGCCAACACTGGGTAGACCGTAGTAAATGACAAAGATTTGGACCAGTAGTGGCGTGCCGCGCATTAGGCTGACATAGAAACGTGCTATGTAATCCAGGCCCGGAATGGCCAGCACCCGGACAAGTGCCACTGCAAAGCCCATCAATAAACCGCCTAGCATGGAGGCCGCCGCAAATAGCAAGGTATAACCAGCGCCTTTGAGCATGGCTGGAAAGGCATCAATGATCAGGGTGAGAAAGTTCATGTTGGCGCGTGTCTGGCTGAGTGTAGGCCGATGTAGGGTAATACCATCAATGTGACGGGTTCACCAATTGGGTTACATAAAACGCCAATGGACCCGACTGGTGTTTCAGCAGGGTCCATTTCAGAGGCGGGCTCAAAATTGAGCATGTTCAAGCAAGGCTGCAGATTCTCTGGGACCTATGCCGGATATTCATGACAGATCTTCAACAGGTGCTTATACGCCGGGTGCTTTGCTGACATCATGCCCAAACCATTTGTTCGAAATACGAGCAAATGTACCGTCGGCTTTGATCTCGACAATGGCCTTGTCGATGGCCATTTTGAACTGTGGGTTGTTCTTTCGGAACGGGATGGCCATGGTAGTTACGTTACCAACAGCAGCCCCGGCCTTGATCGGCAATTTGGCTTCTTTGATGATGAACGGGATCAACAGACTGTCGTTCAGTGCAGCATCGATGCGTCCCCGAGTCAGGTCTTGCAAGTATTCCGGTGCGCCTGGGTAGGTTTTGACTTCCACACCTGCTGCAGCTTTGGCCATGTCGGCATAATTGCTACCCTGGCCGACCCCCACTTTCTTGCCCTTCAGGTCATCCAGCGACTTGAAAATACGGTTGTCATCATTTTTGATGATCAACTGTGCGCTGGAGAAGGTGTAAGGCTCGGAGAAGTCGAACACACCTTGACGTTGTGGCGTGATGGATACTTGATTGACGATGATATCGAACTTTCCGGCCTGCAGGCCGGCCAGAATGCCGCTCCATTCTGTGGTGGTGAATTCAGGCTTGACCTTCAAACGTTCGGCAATTGCCTTGGCGATTTCAACATCAAATCCAGTCAATTGGCCGCTTTTGTCTTTGAAGTTGAACGGTGGATAGGTGCCTTCCACCGCAATCTTCAGGGTGCCACGTTGTTTGATGGTCTCCAGCAGATCGGCTGCATTGGCAGACAGTGCCAGCCCAGCCAGTACAATAGCGGAAACGATACGTTGCAATTTCATGACGACTCCTATGAACGGAGCAGGTTTGTGCGGAATCCGCATCGGCCTGCTCTGGGCGCTTCGCCGGCTGCGGCCTGGTCAGGGCTGCCATGTGTCCGGCATCATCCAGTGAAACCGGCCCGCTTGGCAATGCCGGTGTGTAAATCTCTGATTTAGAATGCCGAGACGACGGCACCCTTGTACTGTTTTTCGATGAAGGCTTTGACATCAGCGCTGTTCAGCACCGCCGCCAGTTTTTTCACTGCAGGTGCATCCTTATTATCCGGACGAGCCACCAGCAGGTTGGCGTAAGGCGAGTTGGCACCCTCGATGAACAGTGCGTCCTTGGTGGGGGTTAGCTTAGCTTGCAGCGCGTAGTTGGTATTGATCAGTGCCAGATCGACCTGATTCAGTACGCGCGGCAGTGTAGCGGCCTCCAGTTCTTTGATGCTCAGATGCTTCTTGTTTTCGACAATATCCTTGGTAGTTGACAGGATATTGCTTGGGTCTTTCAGTTTGATCAGACCATTTTGTTGCAACAAGACCAAAGAGCGGCCAGCGTTGGACGGATCATTTGGAATTACAACGGTCGCACCATCTGGTAGGTCGGTAGCTTTCTTGTGCTTGAGCGAATAGGCGCCGAAGGGTTCAACATGTACCGGTACTACAGTCACCAGATTGGTCCCCTTGTTCTTGTTGAATTCACTCAGGTAAGGTTTGTGTTGAAAGAAGTTTGCATCCAGCCGTTTTTCAGCGACCTGGACATTGGGCTGCACATAGTCGGTAAAGACCTTGATATCCAGCTCCACCCCTTGCTTGGCCAAGGCTGGTTTTACAAATTGCAGGATTTCAGCGTGTGGCACGGCACTGGCAGCAACACTCAGTTTTTCGGCATTGGCAGTACCAATCACGGCCAACAGGCCAGCGAGCAGCGTCGGGGCAAATTTCTTCATAGTCGTTGTTCCTTAAATCGTTTCAGCAGTGAGTTGGGGCATTTTTGGCAAGGGACGTGAAATCCAGCCAGCCCTCTATCAATCTATTTACGGGTGAAGCGAACCACGATGTGGTCGCCCAGTGTTTGCAGGGCCTGTACCAGTATCAACAACAACAACACGGTAATTACCATCACGTCAGTTTGAAAGCGCTGGTAACCAAAGCGGATCGCCAAGTCACCCAGGCCGCCGCCGCCAATCACGCCAGACATGGCGGTATAGGACACCAATGCAATGGCGGTGACGGTGACTGCTGCCACCAAGCCTGGCAAAGCTTCGGGGAGCAAAGCACCGATCACGATCTGACGGGTGCTGGCACCCATGGCCTGACAGGCTTCAACAATGCCACGGTCCACTTCACGCAGGGCGGTTTCCACCAAGCGGGCAAAGAATGGTGTGGCACCGACTACCAGTGGTGGGATTGCACCGGTAACACCCAGCGAAGTGCCAACCAGCCAAACCGTAAACGGGATCAGTAAAATCAACAGGATCACGAATGGCACTGAGCGCAGCACATTTACCACAAATGATAGCGCAGCATAGAACCAGCGGTTTTCCAGCAACTGACGTTTGCCAGTCAGAAACAACAGTACACCCAGCGGCAAGCCTAGCAGGACGGTGAAAAACAGTGAGCCACCCAGCATCATCGATGTATCCAGCGTGGCTTGGCCGATGTCTTGCCAATCAATGGTAGAAAAATCCATTTATACGACCTCCACATGTACCTGATGGGCTGCAAAGGCAGCGTGAGCTGCGGCAACATCATCGGCTGCACCCTGCAACTCAACGATCAACTGACCATAAGGGGTGTCTTTGATTCGGCCGATGGTGCCTTGCAACAAGTTGACTTTGACAGCATGGGTTTTGGCGACGTGATCAATCACTGGCTGATAGGTGTTCTCACCCATGAAGGACAACTTGATCAGCTTGCCGCGTGGCTGATTCACGTCAAATGCCTGTTCCAGCTCGTCGAAATGACTGCTTTCGGCAACCATGCTGCGAGTGGCGGCATGGCGTGGGTGCAGGAATACATCGACCACAGGGCCGCTTTCCACAATCTGTCCAGCTTCGATCACGGCAACACGGTCACAGATGGTACGGATCACGTTCATTTCATGTGTGATCAATACGATGGTCAGGCCAAGCTTGCGATTGATGTCCAGCAGCAATTGCAGGATGGAGCGAGTCGTTTGCGGGTCAAGGGCTGATGTTGCTTCGTCGCATAACAGTAGCTTGGGTTGGCAAGCCAGGGCACGGGCGATACCAACACGCTGTTTCTGGCCGCCAGACAACTGCGATGGATATTTATTGCGATGTTCAAGGAGTCCGACCAGCGCAAGCAGCTCGGTGACCCGTGCTGCGTGCTCGGCCACGCCAAGCTTACCTGCCAGCTTGAGCGGAAATGCGACATTGTCGGCCACGGTTTTGCTGGAAAGTAGATTGAAATGCTGGAATACCATGCCAATTTGCTGACGCAGTGTACGTAATGCCTGATCATCAAGGTGGGTGATATCGATACCGTCGATTTCAACGGCGCCGCTGTTCGGGCGTTCCAACAAGTTAAGTGTACGGATCAGGGTGCTCTTACCCGCACCCGATCGGCCAATGATGCCGAAAACCTCACCCTGGTTAATGTCCAGGGAAATGTCCTTCAGGGCTGGTAGTGGTTTGCCATCAACCTGATACGACTTGGACACACGACTGATACGAATCAATTGACTACTTTCTGATTGAGCTCATGGCGGAATAGCCAGCTGGTTACATTAGGTAACCGGATTTTTGACGCACCGAACTGGTGCGTTTTGGCCTGTTGCGATGCACTATACCAGCTCTCTATATTTCTAATTAATAGAAAATTTGCATTTGATTATTCGTTTTTAATCTAATGGGGGCTTAGGTGTGATGTTTGCCTCCATCACGTTAAATTCAGGTTGAGTACATCCAATTCATACCCCACGATGATTCCTGGCCCCCGGTACCCGAGATTACATGGTAAGACATCTTAAATATGACATGTATATGTAAGCCTGCCGTTGGCTCTAAATTCGGAAAAAGGCATAAACTGAACTACAGTTAAAGCGTGGCCTGTCGTCGTGTCGGTTTGCGGGTGCAGCCGGCGGTCGGCCCGTTTTCCGGGGAGCGCGTCCATGCGTCATCCGACTTCAGCTGTGGTGTTGGCTTTCTGGTGGTGTATCAGTGCCACCTGTACATTGGCAGAGCAGCGGGATGCTGCCTATCATGCCTATATCAATCATGATTACGAAGCAGCAGGTCGGCTTTATGGGCAAAGTGCCCGGCAAGGTGACACGTTGGCACAGTTCAATCTGGCCATGATGATGATTCGTGGTGAATCATCCGAAGGTTCGCCACATTCTGGGGTGAGCTGGTTGAATCTGTCGGCAGAGGGAGGGTTCGCCCAGGCGCAGTTCAATATGGGTTTGCTCTATGAGCATGGTCATCTTGTACCGCGTTCGCAAACTGTGGCAACGGAATGGTTCCGACGTGCGGCCATGCGTGGTCACGGTGGTGCACAGGAAAGCCTGGCGACACAGGTCTATTTGGGACGCGGTGCGGAAAAGGATGAACGATTGGCTGGCTATTGGTATGAACAGGCAGCCAGCAATGGCGAATTGGCATCGCAATACATCGTGGCATCGATGTACGAATCAGGCGATGGGATGGAGCAAGATCTGAGAAAAGCTATATTTTGGTATACCCAGGCTGCCAAGCAAGGTGATCGCGCTGCATATGCCAAGGCGCAAGAGTTGTCACGACGATTGATGCAAGGTAACCGTTAATCATGACGTTTGCGCGTAGGCCTTGCCTGATGTTGATTTGAAGGTAGAATCCTGTCATTGTCGATATTCTGGTAACAGGCTTACACCCATGAAAAAATGGATATGGTTGACGCTTGGTTGGTTTGGCATGATGTCGGCCAGTCACGCTTCGGAAATCTTTAAGTGCATGAACCCTCAGACTGGCCGGGTAACCTACGCCAATTCACCTTGCCCGAAAGGTGAGTCGCAGACGAAGCCTGAATTGATCGAGAACCAGATCAAATTCAATTATGTCGAACCCAAGGCCAAGATTGAGAAACTGCCCGGTACGGAAGCGTTGCCAACTGGTAACGCGCTGCCACGTACTGCCGATAGCAGTGGGAAGATGGATCAGGAGCAATGTGATCAAGCCTTGAAGGATTACCGTAGTTATGTTCAATCCAAACCGGAACTGAGTAATTTTGATTTGGCCATGTCGGCGGCTGGCGTGTCCGTGCGCATGAAGTGTGGCGAGGCTGCTTTGCCGGTGCCCAAGCCTGATGCCAAGATCAAGGTTGAAAGTTTGCCAGGCGGAACCGGTTCCTGACCGGTATGCCTTGCCAATTGATACAACGCCATCCTTGAGATGGCGTTGTGGTTTATGGAAAGTCAGCGCCTGAACATAGCCGATTCAGCTTGCTGGTACTCGGTGGAATCCCTTATCAGGGCAACAGCATCCCATAATTGGTTGGTGATGGCAGGATATCTGGCCTGAAACGGTTTGCTGAAAATCAGGAAGTAGGGTTTTTCCACCAAAGGGATCGGCACCCGTTCGATTTTGTGGGTGAATTCACTGTTGCTAGCGATGGAGTTGTCACCCTCTGGTGTCAATAATGCCGCGGCAACAATCCGTTTCAGCACCAGCTTTCGCAAGGTGTCGTCAGCTGTTTTGGCGCCGTCGTCCACTTCTATATCGGCCAGCTTCAGCATGTCGGTAATCGAATAGCCGAGTTGTGTACCTACTGGGCCTTCAAGTCCCTGAAAGGTGTTGCCATCCCAGCTGACAGGGCTACCTTTGAGCCGATACAAGCTGTAGCTGTCGAACATCATGCGGCGACTTGAGTCCGGCTTACCATCCTTCATTGGATACACAGAGAATTCGGCTCGATCTGCATTGTAACTTGCCGCAAAGGCCCCGTGCATGGTGTTGTGTTTCACGTCATACAAGCAACGTTTCCAAGGCATCGGGTGCATTTCGAGCTTCAGATTGCTGGCTTTGGCGACTTGTTCCAGCATGATCAGGTTGAGGCCTTTCTGGTCTTTCAATATCCACGGAAAAGAATCTTCCCCCTCATAACACAGCTTGATGGGTGGCATGGTTTTTTCCGCTGCATGCACCGCAACAGTCAACAGGCAGATAGCCGCGGTGATCAGCTGTGCCGCTTTTATCACGCACTCGCCCCCTGTCAGACCATGCTGACTTCCAATATAGGTTTGCCAGAGTGTTTTTGCAGCTTGGTACTCATTGATTGGAGACAGGGAAGAAGGGCAGGGTTCCTGGAGAGCAACAACGCTACCGCATGGTAGCGTTGTAGAGGCGGTGGTTAGGTTAAGGGTCAGCGTTTGAAGAAAGCAGCCTCAGCCTGTTTGTATTCAGCGGATTCGCGAACGCTGGCGACAGCATCCCATACCTGATTGGCTGTACTGGGATATTTGGCCTGGAAGGGTTTGCTGAAGATCAAAAAATAAGGTTTTTCCACCAATGGGGTGGGTACCCGTTCGAGTTTGCCAGTGAATTCACTGTTGGTGGCAATGGAGTTATCACCTTCCGGCGTCAGTAAGGCAGCGGCGGCAATGCGATTGCTGACAAGCTTGCGCAACGTGTCGTCTGCTGTCTTTGCGCCATCGTCCACCTGCGCCCCAGCCTGTTTCAGCACGTCGATGACGGAATAGCCAGGTTGCGTGCCGATTGGCCCGCTCAGGTTCTGAAATTTGCTGCCGTCCCATCCAACACTGCTACCCTTGAGACGGTATAGACTATAGCTATCGAACATCATGCGGCGAGCCGGGTCCGGCTTGCCATCTTTGCTGGGATAGGCTGAAAATTCGGCACGATCAGCCTTGTAACTGGCAGCGAATGCGCCATCCATCGTACCGCTTTGTAAATCGTTCAGGCAACGCTTCCATGGTACCGCGGTCATTTCAAGTTTCAATCCACTTTTTTTGGCAACCTGCTCCATCATGATGATGTTGAGACCCTTCTTGCTTTTCAGGATCCAAGGGAAAACGTCTTCTCCTTCATAGCAAAGCTTGATGGTCGCGGGCTTGTCTTCGGCAAATGCGGTGGCGGTCAGAATGGATAGCATAGCGGTAATCAGATGTGTCGTTTTCATTGTTCAAGGTGCTCCCTGTTTAGCCACATGGATTTTCAATATAGGTAGGCTGATTGCGATTGCCTAGTGACATTGGCTCTGGGAACCCCTGCAAGCAGGATTTGGTCCGTACCCTATAATGAGGAAACACGTATATGCCCGGCTGGCGCTATATCAGGTAAAGGTGAGTGTAGCCAGCAGTACAAGCGGACGGAGACAATGATGCATCTACCCAAACACCTTCCCGAGATGCACTTGCCCAAGCATATCGCCCTGCCCGGAAAAGGTTGGGCAGGCCGGGCGAAACCGCTGTTGGGGCATTTGCTGGCCATGAATATTTACAAGAAGATTCTGATCGCACCAATGTTGGCGGTTGGTTTCTTACTGGTGACTGTTGGGGCCGGGTACTTTGCGCTAAGTCGTCAGGGAGCTGCGTTGGAAGATGTCTATCAAGTCCGGTTCAAGCAATATCAGATTACATCCCGTGCCAGTCAACAACTGGCTGAAGCCCATTCGGGTGTCTATCGGTTGTTCACTTGGTTGAAGAATTACACGGAAGCCAAAATCAAGGAAAACGGCAAGCAACTGGATAGCAGCATTGAAAAAAGCGTGGCTGATGTGCAGGCCTTTTCGCAGGCTGCCGGCTTGTCAGCCGAAGATGCCAAGGCCGCCAAACAGATTCTGGAAAAAATGGATGAGTACCGCAAAAATGTCGCACAGTCTGTCTCGGTGGCTAGTCTGGATGTGAATACAGCCATGGCAATGATGCAGGTGTCAGATAAGTTGTTTCAGGAGATCAACGCCAAACTGGTGGTATTGGTCAAGCAGCAAGCAACGCTCGCGGGGGAGTCTTACGAGCGGGCATTAGGGGTCAAGCGGACGGGGGTCATGCTGTCGCTGGTCATCGGCCTGGCGGCAGCCCTGGTGGTGATTGCTGTTTCCAACATGCTCAGTCGTGCTATCACCAAGCCATTACGCAGCGCTATCGTAGTGGCACAACATATTGCTCAGGGTGATCTGCGCCAGACAATTTCGGCATCAGGGTCTGATGAAACCGCGCAACTGCTGACTGCTTTGAAGCAGATGCAAGATCAATTGCATGCCATGATTGCGGGCATCTCGGATAGCGCTGGTCAGGTATCCCATGCGGCCCATTCGCTATCTGCCTCGACCGAACAGATTCGTGATAGTTCGCAAGGGCAAAATACTGTGGCTGCGGAGGCCGTTGAAGCAGTACAGCAAGTCACGGCCAGTATTGTTCAGGTATCGGATACCGCTCACACGGCGCGCGATGTGGCCGAACGTGCGGCTATGTTGTCCTCTCAAGGGCAGGAACTGGCGGTTAAGGCGGTAATGGAAGTCAATCGAATTGCCGACACAGTGCGATCGTCGTCAGAAAGCATTGCCAAATTATATGAGCAGTCTCAACGTATCAGTGGTATTGCCAATGTGATTCGCGAAATTGCCGACCAGACCAATCTGCTGGCCCTCAATGCGGCCATTGAAGCGGCCCGTGCTGGCGAGGCCGGCCGGGGCTTTGCCGTAGTGGCAGATGAGGTACGTAAGTTGGCAGAGCGAACTCGGAGTGCGACAGTGGAAATCAAGGACATGGTCGATGCGGTGCAAGCCGAAACCATGTCGGCGGTACAAAGCATGGAGGTTGGGTCAGGGCAGGTCAATAATGGCGTATCGTTGATCAACGGTGTAGTTGAGCCATTGGAAAAGTTGCGCAATGATGCAGGAGTGGCTTATGACAACCTGATCAATCTGTCACAGATCACAGAAGCGCAAACCAGCACCAGTAGCCAGATTGCGGATCATGTTGGGCAGATTGCTCACATTTCGCGATTGAATTCGGATGCAGTGTCGGCAGCGGCAGAGTCCGCACGTGCTTTGCAGGATCTGGCGGACCGCTTGCAAAAAGAGGTGAGTCGGTTTACCGTATAAGCGAATTGAGTGAACACAATCGCGCCCCAGGTGTTGGTACCTGGGGCGCCTTATTTTCTATGGATAATAAACACGAATCGATGATGCGGGCTGCATTGCAGCTTGCGTTGCAAGCCCAGGCGGAGGGCGAAGTACCGGTCGGTGCCCTGGTGGTGAAGGATGGTGTCATCATCGGTCAAGGTTGGAACCGGCCGATTATTGCCTCCGACCCAACAGCCCATGCTGAAATCCAGGCCATGCGGGATGCTGCCCGGTATTTGGGTAATTATCGGTTGGTCGATTGCGACTTGTATGTGACGTTGGAGCCCTGTGCAATGTGTGCAGGAGCCATCATGCATGCGCGCGTTCGACGGGTTTTCTATGGTGCACCAGATCTCAAAACGGGCGTTTGCGGCAGTGTGGTTGATCTGTTCGCAGAGACCCGGCTCAACCATCATGCCGAGGTTCTGGGCGGATTGTTGGCAGATGACTGCGCCAACCTGCTCAAGCAATTTTTCAGTCAGCGCAGGCAGGCCAAAAAAGCGGCCCATTGCTGTACCAATCATTTACACGAAGGGAAAGACATGTCGTTTATTGTCAGGAGTGCCGACTGGGCTGCGGATCGACCATTGCTATCGGTAGTGCGCCGGACGGTATTTATCGAGGAACAAGGTATTCCTGCAGAATTGGAATGGGATGTACGCGATGCCGAAGCGTTGCACGTATTGGCGCTGGATGCAGATCAGCATGCCATAGGATGTGGTCGATTATTGCCAACTGGTCAGATCGGTCGGATGGCTGTGATGGCTGATTGGCGTGGTAAGGGTGTAGGGGCGGCGTTGTTGCAGGCATTGATTGTCGCGGCACAACGTGCTGGCCATGGCGAGGTCTGGCTGAATGCACAGGAATCCGCACGAAGTTTTTATCTGGCTCAAGATTTCGTGGAAGATGGCGATATGTTCATGGAAGCGGGTATCCCACACTATCGGATGCGATTGCGCTGAACTTGCGCAATCCGGATAGGTCTACCATGATGAAACATTGGCCCATGGCAGGCCGGTTTGACCAGAAGGAGTTGACATGGACAATATGGCAGTAAGCGGCGCCAATGTGCAGGCGCAGGTACTGCAGGCAGCGGGCGTGTATGCCATGAAAGTGGCCAACAATGTCACCGCATCGACCATGATGACATTGCTATCTTCAGTGCAGCCGGCGACCTACAATAACCCACCGAACCTGGGGAACAGTATTGACGTTAAGGCTTAGAGCCGCTAACAAAGCCCTTCTGGTGTTGTTTGCAAACTGGTCGTACTTCTCGTACTGCCTTCATTTGCACGCCTAACCAGAACCACTTCGCTGGGTTTTGTTAGCGGCTCTTAAGGTCCACGATCAAAACGTGTCGAACCATTCCTGATGTCGCTGGCTTCCCGGTAGCAGGAAGGTGTGGACTCGTCTTTTTGCTTCCAGTTCGGCCATCAACTGGATGAAGGCATGTCGGTTATCAATGCCTTCATAAATCTCCATCCACGTCGCCATATCATCACACTTGCTCAATAGCCGTCCCTTCAAGCCAGCCCTGTCGACGATATCCTGCATCAATTGTTGAATCACTGGCCGAGCGGCTGCAGTATCGGTCACTCGGTAGTAAATATACAAATTCATTGTCAACTGACTGAATAAGGTAGCGTTTTGATGGTCAGTAGCGGGCCTTCCGGTGAACCCAGGTGGATACCATGTGGCAGACTGCTCATCTGGATGACGGCTAGGGCATCAACCCCGCGATTAGGTACAGGAGCAGCATTCACGATCATGCCGATAGCCTGGCCTTCCATTTCAGGGCTGTACAGTTCGGATCCCGCTTTGACATCAGGTTGGTCGATATGTACCAGATACATGCGCCGCTTGAGTTTACCCAGATATTGGGTGCGGGCAACGATCTCCTGGCCAGGGTAACAGCCTTTATTGAAACTGACCGCACCGATCAATTCCATATTGGCCATCTGTGCTACAAACTGTTCTTGAGTCGCAGGTGTAATCCAAGGTGTGCCAGCCTGAACTTCGCGTAACGACCAGCCACTTTGGCCGACAGGCGTGGCCTCGGCAGCCAGCTTCTCCCAGAGTGTTGGAGCCAGCTCGGCCTGCATTGCCAGCTGGAAGCGGTCTATGCCTAGTCGAATGACGGTCACACCATGGTGATGGATGCTGTGCATGGTGTCTGCTGGTACCTCACCTAGATGAGTGGTCAGTAGTGCAGCAGCTTGTGGGCCAGCCAAGCCCAGCAACACTAGTTCATTGCTGAGATTCTCTGCGCGGGTTTTGGTACGCAGAATGTACATCGACAATTTCTTCTGCATACCTTCGCGCAATTCACGGGGTAGTTGTAGCAGATAGTTTTCGTTGTCACGCCAGATCAGGAAGCTGGCCAACATGCGGCCTTTGGGCGTGGAGAAGCTACTCCATTGTACGTGGGTGATATCCAGTTTGCGAACATCGCTGGATAGCAGATTGTTCAGGAATGTGACGGTTTCCTCACCATGAAAACCAATGACGCCAAAAGCCGACAGATCGGCCAAGATGGTGCCGTGACTGGCTGCTGCCAGTTCTATATCAGTTTGGCCGAAGTGGGCGACCTGTTGGTTATCGAAGTGGGCACCGTGTGCAGTCAGGAAAGCTTGCCAGTTGGGATTCATATGAGGTCGAAATACCAAATCAAGTAATGAAGCCGATTATAGGGGAATTGGCCTGCAAATCGTATGCTGGCTAATTTGACGTAACCTGCTTCATTGAGTGTCGGTTGAACTGTTGGGCAAAATCTTCTGCCGGCAAAGGTGGGCTGTGCAGATAACCCTGATTTTCGGTGCAACCCCGGCTCAACAGAAAATCGCGCTGCTCCTCATCCTCCACACCTTCGGCAATCACTTGTAAGTGCAGGCTTTGCGCCATGCTGATGATAGCGGCCGTGATGGCAGCATTGTCCACATCGTGAGGCAGGTCTCGTACAAAGGATTGGTCGATCTTCAATTTGTCGATCGGGAAGCGCTTGAGATAGGATAGACTGGAATAGCCAGTACCGAAGTCGTCAATCGACAGCCGCACACCAATACCTTTCAATCGTCCCATATTGGCAATGGCAGCCTCGGCATCCTGCATCAAGATGCTTTCGGTCAGTTCCAGCTCGACCAATTCAGGTGAGCGGCCTGTCTGATCCAGTGCGTTGATGAGTTTGTCGATGAAATCCTTTTGCCGGAAATGCAGGGCTGATACATTGATCGCAATCGGGATCGCTGGCAAGCCTTGCATGATCCAGGTCTGACCTTGTTCGCAAACGGTACGTAGGACCCAGTCGCTGATTGGGACAATCAAACCGGACTCTTCCGCTACCGGGATAAACTTGGCCGGTGAAACTAGCCCGAATTCCGGATGCCGCCAGCGTATCAGCGCTTCAGCGCCGATGATGGTATGGGTGGTGACATCAACCTGCGGCTGGTAATACACCAGAAACTCTTCGCGCTCCAAGGCGCGGCGCAGGCTGTTTTCCATCATCAAGTGCTCGAACACCCTTGCGTTCATATTGTGGGTGAAGAACTGGTAATTGTTCCGGCCTGAATCCTTGGCGTGATACATCGCTGCGTCGGCATTTTTCACCAAGGTTTCAAAGTCTTCGCCATCATCCGGGTAGACCGAAATGCCGATACTGGGTGTCAGCCGCAGTTCGTGATTCTGTACTGTATAGGGCTGGGTGATGATGTTGATCACCTTCTGAGCACTGGGTGCTGCATCTTCACCATGGCGCAGATCGGTCAGCATCACAACGAATTCGTCACCCCCCAGCCTGGCAACGGTATCCGAATCCCGTACCACTTGCTGCAAGCGATCTGCAACCATTTGCAACAAAGTATCGCCGACATGATGACCCAGTGAATCGTTGATATTTTTGAAGCGATCCAGATCAATAAACAGCATGGCCAGTCGGGTGCGTGCCCGATGGGCTGCCGCAATGGCAGTATGGACCCGATCTTTGAAGAGTTGTCGGTTGGGCAACTGGGTGAGCACGTCAAAGTTGGCAAGAAACTGGATATGTTCTGCCTGGGCTTTACGTTCGCTGATATCGGAGAAGGTAGCAATGAAATTACAGATGTCGCCATTGTCCTTGCGTAACAAGGAAATAGTCAGCCACTCCGGAAATATTTCGCCATTCTTGCGACGGTTCCAGATTTCACCTTGCCAGTAATTGGTGGCCTTCAGTTCAGTCCACATTTCGCGGAAGAAGTCAGTACCGTGTCGGTTGGACGAAAGTAGGGACGGGTTGCGGCCAATCACTTCATCACGGGTGTATCCAGTGATTTTGGTGAATGCTTCATTGACTGACATGATGCGGTTGAAACGATCGGTGATCAGAATTCCTTCACCTGTGCCTTCGAACACCTTGGCATTGAGTCGCAATTCTTCTTCTGCCTGCTTTTTTTCACTGATATCGGTCAGGGTGCCAATCATTCGAATTGGCTGGCCTTGTTCGTCCCATGTGGTGACCTTGCCACGTGCAAGCACCCACCGATATTGGTTGTCAGCCAGGCTGAGTACTCGGTACTCACAAGCATAATGTCCATCTTCCTGTTGAAAACAATGCTCAATGGCTTGATAGACGCGTGGCTTGTCTTCAGCATGAATACGCTGCGCCCAATCCCCCAGGGCGTGGCTTAAGGGGTGTTGCTCACTGGCACCCAGAATGTTCTCATACTGACGAGAATAGAACGCTTCATTGGCGGCGATATGCCAATCCCAGACGCCATCCCGGCTGCCTTCCAGCGCAAAATGCCATCGTTCTTCGCTTCGTCGAAGTGCCGTTTCGATACGGTGATTTTCGATGGCAATGCCGGCTAAGCGTGCCATTCGTTCGATGGCCTCGGATTCGGCCGGGTTGGGTAATCGATTGTCCCGGAAATACACGCCTAATACGCCGATTACCCGATATTGCTTGGATTCGATTGGATAGGCCCAACAGGCCAGCAACTGATGCTGCAACGCCAGCTCACGGTTCTGTGACCAGACGATATCGTCGCCAATATTGTCGACATTGATGGGTCGTTTCAAGACGGCTGCTGCTTGGCACGAACCGTTATATGGGGTTGCTGCCATGCCCTCGGTAGCGCGGACATAGCCTTCTGGCAACTTGCCAGTGGCCAGATAGCTGAGTTCTTTGCTGTCTGGTTTCAGTTCCTGCACACAGGCGAGGGCGCCAGGCAGTTGTGCGGCTAACGAGAGACAGAGTGTGTCAAGTGTGATTTCCAGAGGCTGTCCACTGGCGATCTGTTCCAGCACCTTGCGTTCACCGGCTAACAGTCGTTCGGCATGTTTACGCTCGGTGATGTCCTGTGCCGTACCGCGCAATCCGGTGATGCGGCCGTCTGAGTTGATGCGGGGATAACAAGTCAGCCAGATGTCGGCGAAACGTCCATCTTTCAGGCGAATACGGTACTCCAGCGAGGTACGATGTCGGTCGTGCATGACACGTTCCAGCTGGGTACGAGCCATTTGTCGATCATCCTCGATGATCAGATCGAAAAAGCGGGTCAGGGTAGGGGTGAACTCCAAGGCACGAACATCATGCAAGTGGTACATAACTTCCGACCACCACATTTCATCCGTTTCCGTCATCCACTCCCAGTTGCCCAGTTTGGCAACCAGCTGGGCATCAGCCAGCCTTGCTTCGCTGCGGAGCAAGGCTTCCAGTGTGGTTTTCGATTCGGAAATGTCAGAGATGGATCCTGCCATGCGCAACGGGTTGCCCGCATCATCCCATAAAGCCTGGCCACGCAGCCTGAACCAGCCAAATTGTCCATTGCAGCGCTCCATCCGGCATTCCACATCGAATGGCGTTTTCACGCGCAGATGTGATTCAAGATAAGCAACTACCTGATCGCGTTCATCTGGGTGAATATGGTCGATAAGTGTGGCGAATTCGTCACCCATGCCCTCCGGGCCATAACCCAGCATGGCGGCGAAACGATCTGAATAATGTACTACTTGGCTGGCAATATCCCAGTCCCATAGCCCATCATTTGAGCCATGAACGGCCAATTGATAACGTTCTTCGCTGACGCGCAAGGCCCGCTGCGCTTGTTCACGTTCGGTGACGTCGATCATCAGCTGCACTTCCCCTTTATCGTCGGCAAAGCCCGCCATTTCGACCAGGCGTTTGGAACCATTACGATGAATCAGTTCAACCAGTCGACGGGTCGAGAAGCCTAGTTTGCGATCCGCCTCATACAGCTCTCGCATCACAGATGCTTGATCTTGGTAGACCGCGGTGAACCAGTTGTCCAAGGAGCGAATCTGTTCTCTCGGATAGCCTATCAGTGCTTCCGCTGTTCGATTCAGCCAGACCTGATCTCCTTCTATATATAAGGCGCCTGCTGGCAGTTGTTCCACCAGGTGCTGTAGTCGTGCTTCACTCTGGCGAAGTTGTGTTTCAACCCGAACTCGCTCTGACAGGTCGATATCCACACAATACATCAGCGGTTCACCACCGCTCAGACCTGGGTACATCAAATGACTGGAGAAAATGTTGACAGTTTTGCCGTGCTTGGTGACCAGTGCCAGTTCACTGGCAGGAATCGGAATATTGCGGTGAAACCAGTTTTCCACCGCCTGCTTGACTTGCTCGCGCATAGCGGGCGGAATGATCAGATCCTCCAGCAAGCGGCCAATCGCTTCATCCCTGGAGTAGCCGTAGAGCCTTTCTGATGCGGTATTCCAATATACCACCCGTCTTTCACGATCGTAACCCTGAACGGCAATCTTGTTCATGGCGTCGAACAACTGCTGAAGGTTGGCATCAATGGCACGTAATGGGGGCGAGCTCGGCTTCTTGCTGAAGAAGGGCATGGCGTCAGTCGTTTCCGTTGTATCGGAGATCAGAGGTAATCAAGGTTGGCACTCATTGGTGCGAGTGAACTATATATAGTTATATTGGTTGGCGCAGTCGTTTGCCAGTGTGGGCTGCGTGAACGAGCTGGCTGACCGATGAAACAGGGCAATATCGACTTCCGCTGTCTGGAAAACAAAAAGACGATACCCGAGGGTATCGTCTTGAATTGGCTCCCCGAGCTGGGCTCGAACCAGCGACCTGCGGATTAACAGTCCGTCGCTCTACCGACTGAGCTATCGGGGATCGGTAGAATTTTTTTTCGCAACCACGTGTTAAGGTGGTATTGAAGTATATGCCAAATTTGATGGCTCCCCGAGCTGGGCTCGAACCAGCGACCTGCGGATTAACAGTCCGTCGCTCTACCGACTGAGCTATCGGGGATCGGTAGAATTTTTTTCGCAACCACGTGTTAAGGCGGTATTGAAGTATATGCCAAATTTGATGGCTCCCCGAGCTGGGCTCGAACCAGCGACCTGCGGATTAACAGTCCGTCGCTCTACCGACTGAGCTATCAGGGATCATCGAAAAAATTTGCCAGTTGCTGTTTGTGAAATATGCAACTTGCATTAGAATTTGGCTCCCCGAGCTGGGCTCGAACCAGCGACCTGCGGATTAACAGTCCGTCGCTCTACCGACTGAGCTATCGGGGATCAAAGAAGGCGCGTATATTAATGACCTTTCGAATGTCGGTCAATAGCTAAGAACAACATTAGGTAACGACTCAATGAAAATTTTTAAAATTCTGATCGGAGCGCTGGTGGTATTACTGGCGTTGGTTTTGTTATTTCCTCTTGTTTATCCGATCAATTTGTATATCCCACAGTTACAAAAAGCACTCAGTACTCAATTGCGGCAACCTGTCACTATCAGCAACATTGCCATCGCATACACGCCTATGCCCAAGCTGGTGCTGGAAAACGTCATGGTGGGTGAGCACCAGGAAGTACAGATTAAAAAAGCTTTGGTATTGCCTGCTTATTTGACGTTGTTGTCCGATCAATGGGTTATCAAGCAATTAATGTTGGAAGGTGCTGATGTAAAACAGGAATTCGTGATGATTGCCCCCATCATCCTGAATGCGGGGAAAGGAACAGGTAGTTTCAGAATTGAGTCGGTGAAGTTTACTGAAAGCAATATCAAGATGAACCATGCCACATTAGGTCCATTGAATGCCGAAGTGGCATTCGATAGGGTAGGTGGTTTCAAGGATATCTTGCTGTCTCAGGAAGGCAACTCGGCCACATTGCGTATTGCACCAAAGGATGGCCAGTATAGTTTCAACTTTGTAGCTCAAGCTTGGGCTGCACCGATGGCGCCAGCCGTCAAGTTTGGATCGCTGACCGTCAATGCACTGGGTAATACGGATGGTTTGGTGATCGACGACATTCGCGCAGTGATCTCGGGTGGAACCATGGTAGGTTCAGCCAAACTGGAATGGGCGGATCAGTGGCAGCTGTCAGGCAAGTACACTCTGAATAATATGCAGTTGGAGTCGTTGACCAGTAGCTTGAGTCCTAAAACCTTTGTTGCTGGTCGTGCCAGCATGGAGGGTGTGTTTGGTTCCAGTGGTAAGTATCTTGAAGATCTGCTCCTGTTGCCGCGTGCGGAAGCAAACTTCAAAGTAGAAGAAGGTACATTGAACAACTTCGATTTCATTACCGCAATTCGTTATAACGCAGGGGCACAGGGAGATAGCGGCTTGCGTGGTGGTAAGACACGTTTCGACACTATGACAGGCAAATTGGAAATCAGTGACAAGATATACCGATTCAAGTCAGTAGCGATTCAGTCGGGCTTATTGGTGGCCAATGGTGGCTTGGTGGTTGCGCCTGATCGAAAAGCTAACGGTAGCTTCAGTGTACGAATCAAGAGTACGGTAAACCCTCTGGCAGTGCCAATTTCAGTGAGTGGTACATTGGATAGTCCATTGTTACGACCGACGGGTTCGATCAGGGCTCGTCCGATAGAGACGAATAGTGGTGCCACGGTCTCGCCAGTGGAGACAGAATAGTCCTATATCTTAAGTAAGTAAGAAGCGGTCGACTTTAGGTCGACCGTTTTTTTTGCTTTTCATCAAATCATTTGCATGATCAAACCAAAATAGGTGGCACGTGAAGAGGGGGCTGCCTGATCAGGGCGCTGATGATCAATAGAATAGATAGGGCACTTTGTCGTCTGTTGTCTATAGGGTGGGCAAGTGCATCACGTAACACAGTTGAGATTTCATATAGGACTCAATACATATCATGCAACAGTGTGATTCTGGTTGCTCTGTGCGGGCTTAAATCGTTCGAATCAGTTGTTCGTACCGCAACCACGATGGTGGTGGCAGTATGTTGAAGGTATCGAAAAGCATTATTGGAACAACATGTTAAATTCGTTTTGCCGTGCTGGTTGTTGATGATTACCTTACTGCCAAGTGGCTATGGGTATACGTAGTAACCAATCATCCCGTGCAAATGTCAAGACCACATACGGATGTCGGAATATTTTACATTGCTATGCAATTGCCATTTTTCGTATATTTTTTATTCAGATAAAACAATGGTTTGATTGATGTCATTGGCATTGGCATGATGATTGCTTTAAGTCGCTGCAAGGGAATGTGCTGTCTTTCTCTAATCAAATAACACACAACTACTCGCAAGGATTTAAATATGAAACTCAAGAAACTGGCTCTGGGAATTGCCGCCGGCTTGACTCTCTCCAGTGGTGCTTTTGCAGCCAATGCTGTCCTGTTTGATATGGATGGTGCTGGTGGTGCTTATGCCCCCAAGCTGATTGATTCCTTTGACTGGTTGCCTGGTAACGCACTGTCGATCGGTTCGATCGGTAACTTTGCGCCGTTGCCAGATGGCACCTCCAGCCAGTTGGTATATCAGGCTTCGCTGGCTGTACTAAAGTTTGGTCCCAATGTTTTCCAAGCGCCAGCTGGTAAGGAATTCACCATCCAGGCTTCGTTCTGGGAGCAAGGTAGTGGTGTTGGTGGGTCCACTGCTGTTTTTGATTTGGATTCTACCAAGCCAAGCTGGGTGCGTATCTTCTACGGCGACAAAAACGCCAATGACAAGACCGGTGGCGGTTATGGTGATGGCACCATGATTCTGGAAGGTACTGTTGTTACACAAACTGCAAACATCACTAACAATACTATTCGTCGTCCTGGTAGCTTCCCGGCCCTGGGCCTGGATCAAAAACTGGATGATGGCGATGATGATGGCGGTGTAATGTCCCATCAGACAACCGGTAGTTCGGAACTGGGCGTGAAAGTGAATTTCACTGATTCCAGTTTCTTCCTGTCAGACGTTCAGTCGTTGAACATTGGTATGGAGTTCAACAGCAACCTGCGTTCGCCTTTTACTTCCATCAACCCGTCGGATTCGATCGTTGGTCAGACACCTGTTTATGGATCGAATGGCACGATGAATGGCATGCTGTGCCAAAACGCGGGCAATCCGAATGCAGTATGTGACTTCCACTTCTTGGCTGATGGTAACAACACCTTCAATGCCAAGGTTCCTGAGCCTACCTCGATCGCATTGTTGGGTCTGGGCCTGGGTGCCTTGGGTCTGGGGGCACGTCGCCGCAAGACCAAGTAAATGATCTGATCAATCAGGCTGTCAAGTGAAATTGGCAGCCCTGATAGCATCTAAAAAACCCGCTTCGGCGGGTTTTTTGTTTTGATCGTTCGTCTTGCCTGTGATGATCGATTTCGTGAGGTGGATCGAATGGTGTATTGCGTGACGTACTTTGTCATTGGCGGTACTCAAGCACTGGTCGTCACGGTAGGCATTGGAATGGCGTCGTTTGCAATGCGGACTGCATGGCCTATAACCAAAAAGTTGCGAGACGTGAATGAGTGATGTGTTGTGCTTTAAATGGGAGAAGGCACATGCTGTCAATACTGCGTCCAGCTGCAAGACTGGCGAGTGAGTTGAAGTTTGGGGCCAAATTTTTTTTGATTGGGTCAGTCTTCGGTCTGCCATTGCTGATCATGGCCAGCCTGTTGGTTGCTGATTTGTTTGGCGATATCAAGATGATTGAACGCGAGCGACAGGGGGTGGTATTCAACCAGGCCTTGAGCGATATGCTGTCGCTGGCACAAAAACATCGAGGCATGACCAATGGGCTTCTCAGTGGTGATGCATCCTTTGAGCCGGCGATTCGTGACAATGAAACTGCATTGGAAATGGTTGTTGGCAAGCTGACACAGATCAATCGTGATTTTGGTGCCGGCCTGGGGTTGCAGGCAGACATGGCAGGGGTATTACAAGAATGGCAGCAATTGCTGGGGCAGTGGCGCAGTAGCGATGCCAAAACAAACTTCTCCACCCATACCGTCCTGATTGAGAAGGTTTTGCGATCCATGCTGCTGGTGGCTGATCGAAGTGGCCTGACGCAGGATCCAGAACCGGAATCTTACTACCTGCAGCGACTGGCCTATGAAGATGTGATGGTCGTTGCAGAACGTTTGGCCTTGGCACGTGGCTTGGGTACTGGTATCGCCAGTCGTAAACAGATCACCTTGGATGAAAGGGTGCGTCTGGCCGCGACATTGGGGATTGCAAGACACATGATTGCCACCATGCGTCTGCAGTTGGAGATGGCCTTCGGCCACGCCGAGCCTTTGAAGCAAGCGATGGGTGGGCAGAGCGAGCAATTGCTGACCCGCATTGGCACTACCTTGCAGACGATTGAGCAGCAACTGGTACAGCCTGAAACCATTACGGTCGACCCGAAAGCTTACTTTGCAGAGACCACTATTGCGGTTGAAGAGGCGTATCAATTGCTCGGTGCACTAGGTGGGCAACTCAACCTGTTGTTGGATAGGCGTGCAGTGGCAGCGCGTTCAACGGCTGGATGGCATATTGCATTCGGTGTCCTGCTTTTGACAGTGTCCGTTTGGTTGTTTCTGGGAACCTACCGTTCGTTACAGGGTGCCGTTGGCGAATTGGGACGTGTTTCTACTGCCTTGTCAGCGGGCGATTTGACGGTGGCAGCGCGAATTGGTGGGCGGGATGAACTCCAGCAGATCGGTACAGCGTTTAATGCCATGGTGGTGAGTTGGCGTGAATTGATCAGTAAATTGAGTCAATCGGCCGAGCATGTTTCGCAGGCTGCAGCCGAATTGACTTCCAATGCAGAGCAGATCGCCTCAAGCTCGCTTCAGCAAAGCAACGCAGCAGCCAGTATGGCATCTTCAGTTCAGCAAATGTCGGTCAGTATTGCTCAGGTGGCGGATAATACAGCAGATGCCGACAAACAGGCAGCTGCATCACAGCAGCAGTCGGTACAGATGCACCAGGTGGTCACTGGTGCGGTGGATGAGATCGTGCAGATCGAACAATCGGTCAATGAAACGGCACAGATGGTCAATGCTTTGGGGGCCAGTGCAACAGAGATCTCCAATATTGTCGGCGTGATCAAGGATATTGCCGATCAGACCAATCTGCTGGCGTTGAATGCGGCCATCGAATCGGCGCGTGCTGGTGAAGCGGGGCGTGGTTTTGCGGTGGTGGCCGATGAGGTGCGTACGCTGGCTGCTCGTACAACGGAAGCGACACAGCAAATCAGCATGATGATTCAGGGAGTGCAGGACAAAACCTACCGTGCCGTTACCGCCATGCGGCAAGGACATGAGCGGGTCGGTAACGGGGTACAGCTGGTCAAGCATGCGGGCGAGTCGGTACAGGGCATTCGCGCCACCATCAGCAAAGCCAAGGAGATGATCAACGACATCGCCAGTTCTGCCACTGAACAACGCCAGGCAAGTACACAGATTGCACAAAATGTTGAGCGTGTCGCGCAAATGGCGGAGCAGAATGCTGCAGCTGTGCAGAATGCACTTTACGTATCGCAGCGGTTGCAAACAGAAGCCAGCGACCTGAGTCAGTCGCTGGCGGTGTTTCGGTTGTAGGTGTCAGGCGTCCAGCGTGGCGCCACCATCTACCCTCAAGTCATGCAGCGTGATGTGGCGGGCACGGTCAGAGGCCAGAAAGCACACCGCATCGGCAATGTCCGTCGCATTGGCAATTCGTTGTAACGGGATGCCTAGTCGATGCTGCTCCAGCGAACCGCGCAGTACAGCTGCCGGGCCTTCCGGGCCAGTCCACAGCATGCGCTGCATGTTGGTATCGGTCGAGCCTGGCGAGACGATGTTGCAACGGATGCCAAATTGTGCCAATTCCAACCCCAGACACTTTGTGAATTGGGCACTCGCCGCCTTGGATGCGCAATAGGCGGCCATTTGCGTGCGCGGCACTGATGCGGCATTGGAGCCGACGGTGATGACCACGCCGCGCCGCCTGGGGACCATACGGCGTGCAACTGACTGGGATAACTGAAACAGGCCGTTCGTGTTGACTGCAAATGTGGTGTGCCAGTCTTCATCGGTCACATCCAGTATGGGGGCCATACGCAGTACGCCAGCGACGTTTACCAGAATATCGATTGGCCCAAGCCGGTGTTCCACCCGATCGACCGCTGCCTTGATCTGATCACTTTGCGTCAGATCAGCTGGTATGGCCAAGGCTTGGTGGCCGTGCGCCTGCAAGTCAGTGGCCAGCATTTCGAGCTTGTCTGCCTGGTGATCCAGCAATGCAACATAGGCACCACCGGCTGCCAGTGCATGGGCCACTGCGGCCCCAATGCCTTGTGCCGCGCCAGAAATCAATGCAATTTTGCCGGTGAATTCCATCAAAACGCCCTCGTTACGTGTGCTGCTGTGGTTGAATCAATTGCCACCAGTCACCCAATGTTGGCTTCTCGGCCAGCTCGACAAATGCAGTCTCGCTGCCCGCGGCCCGCCATTGTTCAACCAGACTCATCAAGCGGATTGAATCCAGTCCCAGCAATAGCAGGTTGTCATCCGGCATCAGGTCGGAGGCAGGCATCTGCAGCAGCGTGGCGATCTCAGCGCGCAGTGCTTCATAGCTACCTGGTAATGGGTTCGCTGCGGGTTTCAGTGCGGCCACGGCCTGGGTAGTGTTGACTACCACGCCACAGCGCTGGGTGACATAACGTAGGGCCATAGCATGTTCATCGGCCGAGAAGTCTGCCACTGCATCGCCAACCATGAAGGGTTGGATATCGAACATGAAAGCTTCCACGGCTGTCACCATGCAGCCGATATGGGCATAGACACCACCGATGATCAGTTGGTCACGCCCCTGCGCCCGCATCCGTTCCAGCAGATCGCTGCGGTAGAAGGCGCTGTAACGCCATTTGGTCAGTACGATATCCTGCTCGCGAGGTGTCAGGCCATCAACGATCGGAGTCTGGTCCGGCTTGGCAGTGATGCCGGGGCCCCAGAATGGCTGAAGCAGGCCGCGTTCAGTCAACGGTTGTTCTCCTGGCTGGGCTGTATACACAACTGGTATGCCGGCAGCGTCGCAGGCATCACGCAATGCCCGTAGGTTGCTGATCAATTCAGGAACAGGGGCAGCAGCAGGATCGAAAAAGTTGATGAAGTACTGTTGCATGTCATGAATCAGCAACACCGCGCGTTTAGGGTCGGGTAGCCAGTCCATGCGATTGGTGGGCATGGTGTTAGCGGCGGGCATTGGGTAGGTGGCAATCTTCGGAATGCTCATGATTCTCGTTATCTGAATGCTTGAACAATGCAAGGGCATCGTATCGGGTTGAAAATGAGTGACTTGTCGGTCGGGATTGCACCCGACCACTCTGGGTATCGTCAGGTTATTGATGTCTGGGGTGCAAGTTGTGCCACGATCCGTTCGCGCAGTACGCGTTTGTTGACTTTGCCGACACTGGTTTTGGGGAAGGCATCAACAAACTCAATCCGATCTGGCAGTTTGTACTGCGCCATGCCCCTCGCTTGAAGAAAACGCAACAGGTCGATGGCACGTAATGGTTCACCACGGGTCACGATGAAAGCGCAGCTCTTTTCACCCAGATAGGCGTCTGGCATGGCAACGATAGCGGCATCATGCACTTGAGGGTGAGCCAGCAAGTGGTTTTCCACTTCTTCGGCTGCAATCTTTTCACCGCCGCGATTGATCTGGTCTTTGGCACGGCCTTCAACAATCAGGTGGCCGCTTGGCAGACGTCGAACCACATCACCGGTGCGGTAAAATCCGTCGCTGGTGAAGGCTCGAGTGTTGTGTTCGTCTGCCAGATAATAGCCACGAATCGTGTATGGGCCACGTGTCAGCAGATTGCCAGTCTCACCTGGCGCGACCTCCCGGTCTTCGTCGTCGACAACCCGGATTTCGTCATCAGTTGAAATTGGCCGACCTTGGGTGGTGACAATCACGGTTTCGTCATCGTCAAAGCGGGTGTAGTTGACCAGGCCTTCTGCCATGCCGAATACCTGCTGCAGTTGGCAACCCAGTACCGGTTTGATCCGGCGGGCCGCTTCTTCGCTGAATTTGGCACCACCCACCTGCAATAATTGCAAGCTGGAGAGGTCATCTGGCCTTTTTTGTGCAGCTTCCAGCCAGATCATGGCAATGGGGGGGACCACGGCGGTCATGGTGACCTTCTCGCGGGCAATCAACGGGAAGGCATCATCGGGTGCCGGGCGGCGGGCCAACACCACGCAACCACCGGCATGAAACACACCCAACGTACCTGGCGAGCTGATCGGGAAATTGTGGGCTACCGGTAATACGCACAGGTAGATGCTGTCTGGTGTCAACCCGCAAATGGTGGCGCTTTCGCGTACGCTGTATAGATAGTCATCATGCGTGCGGGGGATCAGTTTCGGCAGCCCGGTACTGCCACCAGACAGTTGCAGAAAAGCCACTTCGTCAGCATTGGGGCCGGGCAAGGCGACTGGTTCACTATATAAAGCGTCGAAGCTGACAAATTCCTGTGCATCACCCACGATGATCACGTGCTGCAGGCTCGGGGCGACCGCCTTTACTTCCCGCGCCAGAGTACGGTAGTCAAAGCCCCCATCTTGATCGGCAATGATATAGGCACGGGCCTGTGCAAACTGGCAGAAGTGGGTGATTTCGGTTTTGCGATGGGCCGGCAGGGCGAATACGGGTAATGCCCCCAATCGGAACAGCGCAAAGCAGGCGACAAAGAATTCCGCGATATTGGGCAGTTGGACAACGACGCGGTCCTGAGCGGTAATGCCCAGCTTGTGAAGTCCTGCAGCCAGACGATCAGTGTGCTGATCCAGCTCAGCATAGCTCCAGCGGCGTTCACCACATACCAGTGCCGTGCGATCGGAAAAAGTATGAGCGCGGGCTTTCAAAAGTTGGCCCAGGGTTTCACCCTGCCAATAACCCAGTTCCCGATAACGCTGGGCAAATGCATCAGGCCATGCGGTAAAGCCCGCTAATGGGAGGCGGCTCATGCAGTTTGCTCCAAGGCGGCTTCCAGGCCCATGGCGCTCAACATGGTGCGCAGTTTGGCACTGGTTTCATTCAATTCGGAAAGCGGGGTGGACCCAGCGACCACGCCGGCTCCCGCAAACACGGTGACGTCCTGCTCGGTGACTTCGGCACAACGAATTGTGACCGCCCATTCGCCATCACCGCTGGCATCGCACCAACCAACCAGACCGGTAAACAATCCGCGATCAAATCCCTCGTGGTCCAGAATGAACTGACGTGCCGGTTCAGTCGGGTAGCCGCCGATGGCTGGCGTGGGGTGCAGGGCAAGGGCGATTTCCAACGAATTGACAGCTGGATCGATCAACTCGCCCGTGATTTCGGTGGAAAGATGCCACATGGTCGGTGTCGACAGCAGCGAAGGGCCAACGGGTATATGCAGATTACGGCAATAGGGGCGTAGGGCTTCGGCTACTGCATCCACAACCAGTGCATGTTCGTGACGATCCTTGGCAGATTGCTGCAATGCTTCGATGCGACGCTGGTCTTCAACCGGGTCGCCGGAGCGGGGTACAGAGCCTGCCAGCGGGTTGGACATGATCAGCTTGCCACGACGTGACAGCAGTAGTTCCGGACTGGCGCCAACCAAGGTACTGGGTCGCGTCTCACCGTGTTCAATTGCAAAGGTATAGCCGCGTGGGCTGCGAATGGCCAAACGAGCCAACAGACTGGGGATGTCGACGGTTGCATCGACCGTCATCGAACGCGACAGCACGACTTTTTCCATCAGCCGGTCGCGAATCTGGCTCAATGCATTGCTGACCAGCTGCTGATAGCCAACCGGGCTGGGTGTGCAGCGTACTGCCAATGGGCCGATCGGCGGTATGGGTGCTTGCCACTGCTCTGCCATCAATGGCGAGCTACCCAGGCCAAAACCCAACATGGCCCCAGCGGGTAATACCAAATGGGCGGGCTGATCGCCACGAAACGGTACGGCGCCAATCAGCATGGGGGCTGGCAGGCCATCACGACTGGCATCGGCCAACACCGCGGTGGCGGCTTGAGCCAGACCTTGCTGGGTGGCTTGACGCAGGATGGTTTCGGCACCGTGGGTGAGAACAGCGCGTTGTGCGGAAACGAACAGATTGGAGCCAGGTTGGTATCGATTCAGCAGATCGGCTGGGCGGCAAGCAAGTGCGGCAGCCTCGCGAAAGCGATCATTCATAACGTTAACCTCATTGCAGTTGCCGGCGCGGATGGACCGGCGTGCCAACAGGGTGAGACGCATGCGGTGGCAATACGTCGGCGGAATAGGTGGCAGGACATGGGTTGCTCCATGCTGCATGCCGGCATATTAAAGCAAAACGATAATTGTTATCAAATGCAAATGAGATTGACTGCTAATTGCAATATTTGGCATGATAGTTGCCACTTGATTTGCCGCAATGCCTTAGCTGTTGCGGTACTGCATGATTGGAAGCAAATGTTTCCTGTATTCACACATCGTTAGATGTGGCAAAGCAGCGGCTGTCATTGGTTTCTGTTCATGTCAGTCCAGCGATGAGACATGATGCGCGCTGCGGGCTGGCCCATCAGGTGTTGCCTGGATCGGGCAGCGTTACGCTGGGGAAAGTACTGGCTATCCAGCCCTGATATCTCCATGCCAGACTGACTGGCTTCGACCGATGACAGTACCGGTGCACCGTTTGTGCAAGCAATGCTGTGTAACCACTGGGTTGCACATCAATTCATTCGATAGCGACTAGAGAATCATGAAACGAGACCTGACCGCGACGCTAACCCATGCGACCAGTCGGCTGGCGCAGGCTGAATCCATTCCAAGCCCGGCTGAACTGCACGCCAGCCTACCTGGCACCCCAGCCACATTTGATACCATCCTGACGGGCCGGCGGACGTTGGCCGATATTCTGGATCGTCGCGATCCACGCTGGATGGTGGTGGTTGGCCCATGCTCGATTCATGACCCGGTAGCGGCGCTGGATTATGCAGCACGTCTGCGCGCGTTGGCAGACGAGCTTTCCGATACCTTATATGTTGTCATGCGTACTTACTTCGAAAAGCCACGCACCACGGTAGGCTGGAAGGGCTTGATCAATGATCCGTATCTGGATGGTAGTTGTCGGATAGCTGAGGGAATGTATTTGGCCCGCGAGCTGATGTTGAAGGTCAATGCATTGGGCTTGCCGCTGGCGGCAGAAGCACTGGACCTGTTTTCAACTCCCTATCTGGGTGATTTGGTCAGTTGGACCGCCATCGGTGCCCGGACCACCGAATCACAGCCACATCGCGAAATGTCGTCGGGTCTACCGACGCCGGTTGGCTTCAAGAATGGTACCGATGGTAATGTGGAAACTGCGATCCATGCCATGTCTGCTGCGGCACGTTCTCACACCTTTCTGGGAGTGGATGAGCAAGGCCGCACGGCTGTATTGCGTACCCCGGGCAACCGCCATGGCCATTTGATTCTACGCGGTGGCGGTGGCCGACCCAATTACGATTCGGTCAGCGTCATGCAGGCAGAAGCGGTATTGGCCAAGCACCACTTGCCAGCCAACATTGTTATCGACTGCGCTCATGGCAATTCCAACAAGCAACCGCAGCGCCAACCTTTGGTCATGGCGGATGTGGTCAACCAGATTGAACAGGGTAACCGTTCGATTGTGGGGGTGATGGTCGAGAGTTTTCTCGAGGCTGGTAGCCAGCCTGTCCTGCCAGAACGTCACCGGATGCGTTATGGCTGCTCAATCACGGATGCCTGCATTGACTGGACCACCACAGAGACCATGTTGCGTCAGGCACACCAGCGGTTGCGCCCGATTGTGGCAGAGCGTCTGTTGGAATCCGCGGCCTGAATGGCTTTGCCCCCTCAAGGGGGTAAAGCATCATATGGCGCACAAAATTGCATGGACGCAGGCCCGCCAGTACCTGCATTGTTGAACTCTCCGCTACAAAACAACATGCTGCATATCGTCTTCATTTCCCCAGTGTGTGGACAGGTTCACCACTTCTGATTCAGTCAACCCACGCGTTGGTTGTCAAATACGTCAAGGCGGGCCGATTGCTCGACCTGGCCCACCAATTACGATAGTCTTCGTCACGTTATTGAACTTGGCATCAACAGGCAGCAAGGGCTGGTCCAGTAGTTGCATAGTGGTCCCTGGTCGCTGGGCTGCGAAATTGGCGGTATTCGCCTGCATAGTGGGAAGCCACTGTCAAGAGGTTGCATGAAAAAGCGAAACGATAATCGGCCAAGTGATGCTGAAAATGCCCAGTGGGCGGGCACACAGGCATGCACCGGCCAATGTGGCCGGTAATTGAGTAGGGCCGGATTCATGCTGGATTACTCAACACTGGAAACCCTACGAACCCATCACCCAGCCTGGCGGCTGTTGGCGTCGCCACATGCACCGCTGGTTGGTAGCTTTCTGCAACGGGTGTTTGTGTTACCCAATGTGCGGGCCATGGCACAGGCCGATCTGGCCGAAGTGCTTGAGGACGAATTGTTTGCACTGCGCGAACGGCTGGGAGCGGATGCTTTCCCAAAATCGGCGCTGGAATATCTGAATGACTGGGCCGCGCCGGATAAGGGGTGGTTGCGCAAATACTACCGACAAGGGTCGGATGAGCCACAATTCGACCTGACACCGGCTACCGAAAAGGCCATTGCCTGGTTGACGACGCTGGCGGAGCGCAGCTTCGTGGGTACCGAATCCCGTCTGCTGACCTTGTTTGATCTGTTGCGGCAGATGAGTGAGGGCAGCGAAACTGACCCGGCCCTACGCATGGCAGAACTTCAGAAACGACGTGACGAGATCGATGCCGACATGGCACGCCTGGCGGCAGGGGATCTGGTCGTGCTGGACGATACGGCGCTGAAGGACCGTTTTCAGCAATTCAACCAATTGGCGCGCGAATTGCTGATGGATTTCCGGGAAGTGGAACACAACTTTCGCCAGCTGGACCGCCGAGTGCGCGAGCGCATTGCATTGTGGGAAGGCGCCAAAGGGGCGCTGCTGGAAGAAATCATGGGCGAGCGTGATGCCATCGCTGACTCGGATCAGGGGCGCAGCTTTCGGGCATTTTGGGACTTTCTGATGTCAAGCCGGCGGCAGGAGGAGTTGTCCGAGTTACTGGAGCGGGTGCTGGCGTTGCCGCCTGTGGTGGAATTGAAACCTGATGTGCGCACCCGGCGAGTGCATTACGATTGGCTGGAAGCGGGTGAACACACACAGCGCATGGTTGCACAGTTGTCACAACAATTACGGCGCTTTCTGGACGACCAGGCATGGCTGGAAAACCGACGTATCATGGATATCCTGCGCAGTATCGAATCGCGTGCTCTGGCGCTACGTGGCGTATCGCCACAAGGTGAACTGATGCAGATCGATGACTTTGCAGCCGACATCGAGCTGCCAATGGAACGACCTTTACACACCCCGGCACATAAGTCGTTGATTGCAGCGGTGACGCTGGAATCAGGGGAAGTTGAGGACGTGGATGCCGGCGTATTGTTTTCGCAGGTGGTGGTGGATCGTGTCCAATTGGCTCGCCATGTGCGCCAAGCATTACAGACCCGGTCGCAAGTGACACTTGCCGAGCTGACGACACAATTTCCGTTGCAACAGGGGGTGGCAGAACTGGTCGCCTATCTACAACTGGGGAGTGATGCATTCAAGGCCATGGTGGATGAAACGGTGACCGATACCATCGATTGGCAGATTGTTGAAACGGATGGCAGCCACACGGTGCGTCGCGCCCGGCTGCCCCGCATGATTTTTGTGAGATAGGGATGGATGAGTCACAAATGCCGGCAAACGGTGCGGATTTGTCAGTGTTGACAATCACGCTGCTTAAAGGGGTGCTGTACCGCGAAGGGGACGAACGACTGTGGGGCGCGCTGCTTAATCTGCAGGCACGGGTGCGTGACTATATACAAGTGTTGGGCCTGGAACTGGTGCTGGATGAGGTGGAAGGCTACGCCTTCCTTCGGGCTCGACCCGAGCTTGAGGAAGCGGCGACCAAGTTGCCGCGCTTGATGGTACGACGGCCATTGTCGTTTCCGGTCAGTCTGTTGCTGGCCTTGTTACGCAAGAAAATGGCAGAGTTCGATGCCGGTGGCAACGACACCCGGCTGGTACTGTCTCGTGACGAGATTGTCGAATTGATCCGAGTCTTTTTGCCCGATAGCAGTAACGAAGCGCGACTGATTGACCAGATCGAAACCCATCTGAACAAGGTGGTGGAACTTGGCTTTCTGCGCCGTTTGAAGGTCACCAATGGCCCAGCCGGTTACGAAGTGCGGCGGATACTCAAAGCGTTTATCGATGCCCAATGGTTGGCCGAGTTCGACGGCAGGCTCGCCGCCTATCAGCTACAGCTGGCAGGTCGCGAAGGAGCTGGCGATGAATGACCCAAGCCTGACTGGTCTCGATGTTGTCACCGACGATGCACTGGCGGGCTTCCGCCTGACGCGGTTGGAAGTCTACAACTGGGGCACCTTCGACGGCCGGGTGTGGACATTGACACTGGATGGCCGAAATGGCCTCCTGACCGGCGACATCGGCTCGGGCAAGTCCACCCTGGTCGATGCGATCACCACGCTGCTGGTCCCGGCCAACCGTGTTGCTTACAACAAGGCAGCCGGGGCGGACAGCAAGGAACGCACGCTGCGTTCGTACGTACTGGGGCATTACAAATCCGAACGTAACGAGGTGACCGGTACGGCCAAACCAGTCAGTCTGCGCGATACCAATCAATATTCGGTCATTCTTGGCGTGTTCCACAATGCAGGTTACAACCAGACGATCACTGTGGCGCAGGTATTCTGGCTGAAAGACCCCCAAGGCCAGCCCGCACGCTTCTTTGTGGGGGCGGAACGTGACTTGTCGATTGCTGGTGATTTCACCCAGTTTGGCACTGACATTGCTCAGTTGCGTAAACGGCTGCGAAAACTGGGGGCGCATGTCGACGATAGCTTCAAAGAGTACTGTGCCTGGTTCAAGCGCCGTTTCGGCATTGATAATGATCAGGCGTTGGAACTGTTTCACCAGACGGTGTCGATGAAGTCAGTGGGGAATCTGACCGATTTCGTGCGTAGTCACATGTTGGAGCCCTTCGATGTGGCGCCGCGTATCTCGGCACTGATCACCCATTTCGACGATCTGAACCGTGCTCATGAAGCCGTGCTGAGGGCCAAACATCAAGTTGTGCTGTTGACCCCGCTGGTGGCCGATTGCCAACGCCATGAAACCATGGTGACGCAGATTGATGAGCTGCGCTGTTGCCGAGACGCACTGAAAGCCTATTTCGGCCGCCTCAAACTGGGTTTGCTGACGCAGCGGATGGCCGCGCTGCAAGCGGAATGGGACAAGCTGGATGCGTTGGTGTCGCGACTGAATGAGCGCCGGGATCAGCAACGTAGCCAGATCGACGAACTGAAGCAAGCCGTGGCAAACAATGGCGGTGACCGCCTGGCCCGGTTAGCAGCTGAGATCAACAAGCTGGAAACGTTGCGTAACGCCCGCCAGGCAAAGGCCGAACGTTATGCGGCCCTCACGACCAACCTTGGAGAGCCGGCGGCAACGGATCAAGTGTCATTTTTGGCGCAACGGGCACAGTTTGTTGCCATGCAGGAAACCTTGGCCAGCCAGGACGCCGATCTGCAGAATACCTTGACCGAGAACATGGTCACCTTGCGGCAAGGCCGTCAGGCTCACGCGGAACTGTCTGCTGAAATTGACAGCCTGAAGCGGCGGCGAAGCAATATCGACGATCAGCAGATCCGTATCCGTGCTGCCTTGTGTGCGGCGTTGGGGATTACTGAAGTGGCAATGCCATTTGCAGGCGAGCTACTGCAACTGCGGGACGACGAGCGCGACTGGGAAGGTGCCGCAGAACGCCTGTTGCGTAGCTTCGGCCTGTCGCTATTGGTCCCGGACGAGCATTATGCGGCTGTCGCGGATTGGGTGGATCGTAGTCATCTGAAAGCCCGGTTGGTGTATTTCCGGGTGCGGGCGATACGTGGCAGTGAGTTGCCAATGTTGCACCGTGATTCGTTGGTGCACAAGCTGATCATCAAGCCCGACTCACCGTTCTATGACTGGCTGGAACGCGAACTGGCGCATCGCTTCGATGTGGCCTGCTGTACTACGCCGGATCAATTCCGGCGCGAGGCGCGTGCCATGACCCAGGCCGGACAGATCAAAGATCCGTCGGGGCGGCACGAGAAAGATGACCGGCACCTGATTACTGATCGCAGCCGCTATGTGCTGGGTTGGACCAACGCAGCCAAGATCGATGCCATGTCCGCCAAGTGCTGTCAGATGGAAGCGATGTTGGCAGGTACGGCCAGCCGCATCAGCCAGATACAGGCCAAACGGAATGCTTTGACTGAACGCTTGACCAGTTTGGCCCGCCTGCAGGAATTCATTGATTTCAATGAGCTGAACTGGACGGTGCTGACCAGCGAGATTGCCGCGTTGACCGATGAGTTGCGTCAGCTGGAAACGGCATCTGACGTATTGACGCAGTTGACCAGCCGGCTTCATGCGGTTCAGGAAGGGTTGGCGCAGACTGAATCGACACTGGACGTGGCGCGAGACAAGCGATCCAGGCTTGCGCAACGGCGCAGCGATGCCGATGTGCTGAAAGCCAAAACACATACCTTGTTGGCCGGTGAAGCCGACAGCAGTGCGCTGACCGACAAATTGCAGCCCATGCGGGCAGAGGCGTTGGGTGAACATCATCTGACGGTCGAATCCTGCGATGGCCGTGAGCAGGAGGTACGTGACTGGCTGCAAAAGCGCATTGATGCAGAGTCACAAAAACTGCAGCGGCTGCGAGATCGGATCATTCAGGCGATGATGGCCTTCAAGGAGCATTTCAAGCTGGAATCGGCCGAGTTTGACGCCAGCATCGATGCTGCCTTTGAGTACCAGAACCTGCTGATGCAATTGGGTCGTGACGATTTGCCACGTTTTGAAGCCCGTTTCAAGGAGCTGCTCAACGTCAATACCATCAACGAGATCGCCAACTTCAACGCGCAGTTGGCTCGGGAGCGGGAAACCATCAAGGAACGGATCGCCCGCATCAACGAATCGTTGACGCAGATTGATTACAATCCGGGGCGTTACATCGAACTGGCTCTACAGGTGACGCAGGATGCCGATATCCGAGATTTTCAGGGTGAACTGCGTGCCTGTACCGAAGGTACATTGACTGGATCGGACGATAATCAGTATTCCGAAGCCAAGTTTCTGCAGGTGAAAGCCATCATCGATCGCTTTCGTGGCCGTGATGGGTTGTCGGATCAAGATCGGCGTTGGACGGCAAAGGTCACCGATGTCCGCAACTGGTTTGTATTTGCCGCCAGTGAGCGATGGCGGACGGATGATACTGAATATGAGCATTATTCGGATTCCGGCGGCAAATCGGGTGGGCAGAAAGAAAAGTTGGCCTATACCATCCTGGCTGCTAGCCTCGCCTATCAGTTTGGGTTGGAGTGGGGGGCGGTACGCTCGCGTTCATTCCGATTTGTGGTGATCGATGAGGCATTTGGCCGTGGTTCGGATGAATCGGCCCAATATGGCCTGCGCCTATTCGCCAAGCTCAATCTACAGTTGTTGATCGTGACTCCACTGCAAAAAATCCACATCATCGAGCCGTTCGTATCCCATGTGGGCTTTGTGCATAACGAGTATGGGCGGGCTTCCAAGTTGCGCAATCTGTCCATTGAGGCCTATCAGGACGAGAAGGCGAGGCTGCTGCAATGAGTTGGACGCAACCGGCCGATCTCTGTGCGCAAGTACAGCGATGGTGGGATCGTGGTGAGCTGCTTGCAGCCCTGGTTACGGGGGAGGCGTTGTATCCTCGACGCCTGGTGCTAAAAACGCCGAATTCTGCGGACTTGTCTGATCACTTTGAGGCTGTACGCAACTGGATCGCCGCCTTGCGTACCCTGACCTGGTGCCGTATTGAATGGCGTCAAGTGTCGCACAGGGTGCTGGGTAGCAATGCCGTGCCGCAGACTGCCTGGGTCGATGATTTGAATGCCGCACTGGGCGCGATCGGCCGCAAGCAGGAGGCGGGGCAGTTTACCGCACTGCTTACCCTGACTCGGCAACACCAGCCCAGTTTGCTGCCGTGGCTTGCCAAACGACCGTTACGGGCGCTGGAACTGGCTGAGGCGTGGCCGTGTTTGTTGTCGATCGTTGGCTGGCTGCAAGCCCATCCCCGGCCTGGTATCTATTTGCGGCAGGTTGATCTGCCAGGGGTGGACAGCAAGTTCATCGAAACCCATCGTAGCGTGCTGTCGGAATGGCTGGATCTGGCGTTGCCGTCCATATCGGTGGAGGCAGGTTGTACCGGCGTGGCACAGTTTGCGGCACGCTATGGATTTCGCGACAAACCGGCACGGGTTCGCTTTCGCCCCCTGGATGATGGGTTGATCATGTTACCTGGCGCGACCCGGCCAGATATCACGCTGGATGCGGACAGTTTCGCAGCGTTGGATTTACCGGTAAGGCGGGTGTTCATTACTGAAAACGAAATCAATTTTCTGGCTTTTCCCGATATGCCGGGCAGCTTGGTTATCTTCGGTGCAGGATACGGTTGGGACGCGCATGCTGGAGCCAAGTGGTTGAACCGGTGCACTGTGCATTACTGGGGTGACATCGACACCCACGGTTTTGCCATTTTGGATCAGTTACGCAGTCGCTTTGCCCATGTCGAATCGTTGTTGATGGATGGCGCCACGCTGCATGCGCATCAATCGGCCTGGGGCAAGGAGCCCAACCCGGTACGGCATGATTTGCCCAGGCTGACGGATCAGGAGAAAGTGATCTACGACCAGCTGCGTGACAACGATATTCAGGTAGATCTGCGGCTGGAACAGGAAAAGGTGGGGTTTGCCTGGCTACAAACTGCACTGGGTAAGCTATAGAGCATGTTGGCCCGCTATGGCCGTGTCATGTGACGTCTGCTATGCTGCAACGCAGCTCAATTCCCCAGCAAAATTGGACGTTTCCTATCATGGCTTCCATTCTTCTATTACATGCTACCGCCGGGGCTGGCCACACGCGTGCTGCACAGGCTGTGGCGGCTGCATTGCTGGCAAATGACCAGACCGATGTCCAGGTGACTGATATTCTGGCCTGCACCAGTTCCCTGTTCCGCAAGATGTATGTGAAGTCCTACATCGATCTGGTGCAGCATGCGCCCAGGTTGTGGGGGTATCTATACGAAAAGCACGACAAAATGCGAGCGGCAGACAGCAAGACTGCGCGTACACGGTTGTTGTTCGACAAGGCGAACAGCCGTCGCTTCAAGGACTTGCTGACAGAAACGAACCCCAAGGTGATTCTGTGTACACATTTTCTGCCATTGGAACTGCTATCCGATCGTAAGCAGCGTGGCAAGCTGACCACGCCGGTGCATGCGGTGATCACCGATGTCAGCCCACATGCATTCTGGGTTTATCCGCATATCGATCATTATCATGTTGCCAATGCAGCCAGTGCCCGCGAGTTGGAATGCAAAGGGATTCCACCAGAACGTATCAGCGTGACAGGTATTCCGGTTGATCCGATCTTTGCGCAGCAGACGTCGGCCCCGCAGATGCGTGCCCAATTGGGTTTGCCGGAGCGGCCAACCGTGCTGTTGCTGTCTGGTGGGTTTGGGGTGGGGCCGTTGCTGGACATGTTGAACTCGTTTGAAGGTGAGGACTGCGGCCTGAGCCTGGTGGTGGTTGCCGGCCGCAATGCCGAACTTGAAGCGGCTTGTCATGAACGAGCGCAAACGTTGAAGACGCCCGTAACAGTCCATGGCTTCGTCAACAATATCCATGAGCTGATGGATGCGGCCGACCTGGTGGTGACCAAGCCCGGTGGGCTGACCACCAACGAAATCCTGGCAAAGGGCAAGCCAATGGCCTTGGTGGCGCCGATCCCAGGCCAGGAACAACGCAACTGTGAACACCTGCTGGAGGAAGGCGCGGCTGTGCGGCTGTATGATGTAGCCGATGCACGCTGGTTCTTCACCCAGTTGTTCAGTAACGCTGAAAAACTGGCCAGCATGCAGCATCACGCTCGTCGTGTTGCCCGGCCACAAGCTGCCATGCACATTGCTGACCACCTGTTACAGCAGTTGGTGGACGGTTGATGCAGAGCGATTGCTGGTATGCAGAATATTATTGATGACGGCTGGGCCACCTTGGGAGGCTATCGTTTTTCCGGGCGCTTGACGGCGGATACGCATCGCCCAGCTGCAGCCGGGAGTGGCCGGCTGCGTAGCACCTATCGTACACTGCGCATGCTGTTGGCCAGCAGTGCCGACGGCCCGGTCAATTGGTCGGTAGGTGGGCTGCATTGGGCTACCCGAGCAGACGAACACGGGTATTGGAGTTTGTCCGCAAATCAACCTTTACCACTTTCACCAGGTTGGTACCCTATCAGCAGCACCATTCCGCATAGCAGCCAAGCCCATGTGCTGGTGCCGGACCCACATAACCAGGTCGGCATCATTTCTGATATCGATGACACGATTCTGATTTCGGATATCTTCAGCAAGCGAAAGCTGGTCAAGCATGCATTGACGTTACCGCCAGAAGCCCGTCTGGTTGTGTCCGGCATGCCGGCCTTCTATCGTCAGCTGCTGGCAGTCAATCCCAATCCAGCACTCAGCCCAGTGTTTTATGTCTCGGCAACACCCAGGCAACTGACAGACAGCTTGCGACGTTTTCTGGCCAGGCACCAGTTTCCGCAAGGGGTGCTGATGTTGAAGGAAGTCAGTCGCCATAGTGCAGACCCGCTGTTCAAGCAACAGGCATACAAGCTGGAGCGGATCACGCAGATTCTGCATGCTTTCCCCGAAGTGAAATTTGTGCTGATCGGCGACGATGGTGAGCGGGACCCGGCAACCTATGCCGAGTTGCAACAGCAATTTCCTGATCGTATCGAGTCCGTGTGGATTCGGCACGTCATGCCCGGCCCAGCAAGCGAGTTGTCGGCCGGGCAGCGATATGTTGCGCCGTTATCGGTTTGAGCTTGTAGCAACCGGGTTGATTGGGGTCAGCGCTGCGGTGCCGTGTTGTCACCAAGGGCGATGGAGTGATCCACCAGCTTGCCGTCGCCGACTTCACCATGTCCTGGGATGACCCATTTCGCCTTCGGGTAACGCGCTTTGATGCGGCGCATCGACACAGGCCAGGCGTTGATATCAGAATCGCTGACTGGGTTGTAGGTGGTGGCATTCCCGGCCTTGATCAGACAGCCACCAAACAATAACCCCTGTTTGGGTAACCAGACTACGATATTGTCCGGCGCATGGCCGGCGCCTGGATAGAACAGCTGAATGTCGGGGGTGACATCAACAGTATCTTGAAATACACGTGTCGGGATTGACAGGCCTTTTGTCCTGGCAATATCTGCAGTCTTGGCATGCGCGTAGACCGGAATATTCTGCTGCAATAAAGTGTCGATACCGCCCATGCGATCGTTATGGGAATGAGACACGACGGCTGCAATGACTGGTTGCTTCAAAGTCTGTTTGATCCAGTTCAACAATAAGACGGTCTGATCGTTGTTCCAGCCAGTATCGACCAGGACTACGCCCTTGCCGGTCTGTACGATCAGGCCATTGGCCGGAATTCGCTCGCCATCCATGATCTCATCGGTGATGTGGCGCCACACTGTCGGCATCATCGGGGTCACACGGACATCTTCGGATAGTGCTGTCACGGGCTCGTCGGCCTGGGCGATTTGGAATAGTCCAAAGTATGAGAACGACAGGATAAGCAGCATGCGGTGTAGAAAGTTCATGGTGAGTCACGTGTTGAAAAAGAAACATCATCATAGCCAGCAAATGGCATAGACCAAGGATGTGCACGTGTAACGTCTGTCACTGCTGACTGGTAATCAGCCATGAATGAGATTGAAGCTGTTCGTCATCAGCCTATGGTAGCGAGGGACGCATGACCATCAGTGTTATCACGCCGGTCAATAGGCTGGTGCTGCACCAAGCCCATATCAGCAATTGTCGGGATGCGGTTCGCCATGAAGCAGGACGGATTCCATATGTCACCATGTCTTGTAAAGCTGCTACCGTCGGCACGCGTAGCAAGCGTTCCAACTGATTGTCGATCAGTAGCAACAGCCCGGCACCCCACAGCCAGGGCTGGGTCAGATAAAAGCCATCCGTTAGCCATAAAAAGCCGATGCCGCTGGCTACCAGCAACATGCCAGCGAGGTTGTAACAACGTTCAGCCATATTGAGTAGTATGAGCCAATGCTCGGCTCGCTCTGGCTGACTGGCGATACGATGGGCAAGTATCGGGTAGAGTAGTGCCGGCCCGACACCCACAATGGCAGCCAGAATGTGGGCAAGTTTCAGGAGTTGATAGATCATGGCAGCAGGCTTGTGTGATTGAATTGACCTGCAGCATACGTTGTGGCGTATTGGGCCGAAATTGGGCTATCGGACAGCTTTTATATCAAATCGGACAAATTACATTGTCGATATTGGATGGGCGTCAAGCTAGTATGGCGCTTGAACCAATGACTGAAACCTTGGTTGGAGTCGTAGCCCAAACGTTCGGCAATCTGATGGATGGGTAATCCCTCAGCCAGCCAGATCAGGGCCAGTCGCAGTTGCAGGCGTTGTCGCCATTGCAGCCAGCTCAACCCGGTTTCTCGTAGAAAGTACCGCCGCAAGGTACGTTCAGTTGCGCCAACCTGATTAGCCCAATCATGTAATGTTCGTACATCGGCAGGGTTGGTCACCAAAGTGTTGCAGATGCGCTTGAGGCGGGCATCCCGTGGCATATCGAGTACCATGGTGTCATGTGGCGCAATGACGATTTCATCGACCAATACGTCGATCAGTCGGTAACCCGCATCAGTCAGTGGGCTATGTTCTGTCAGGGTCACTGCCCTTGCCAGCAGCTCGTGCAGTAATGGGCTGACACGGATCAATGTCGCAGTCGTGGGCAAGCGGGCCAGCCAGTTGGGGGCGTACAGATAGATGACCTGGGAGCATATTTGACCAGCTGCATGGCCACTATGGATTACATCGGGTGGTATCCAGATGGCAGTACCGGCCTGCAGGAGCCAACGGCGGTCATGACTTTCACCGTGCAGAACGCCAGACAGGATATGGACAAGTTGTCCATAGGAATGGATATGAGGTTCGCTATCGTGCCCGTCATCAATGCGATGCAGGGCACGAACAGATGAGCACAGCGCGGGAGGGGATGTAACCGGCGCTGCCATGGCGATCAGTTCAGCTTGGCTGCGTGTTCGCGGGTTGCATGGAACCGTACTTTGGGCCAACGTTCTTCCGTCAGCGCCAGATTGACGCGGTTGGGTGCCAGATAGGTCAGGTTGTCAGCTGCATCGCGTGCCAGATTCATGCCGAGGTTTTTCTCGAAATCTGCCAGCATCCGGTTGTCTTCACAGCTTACCCAGCGTGCGGTATAGATCGAGCATGATTCAAAAATGGCATCGACGCCATATTCATTCTCCAGGCGGCTCTTCACCACTTCGAACTGCAACACGCCTACCGCACCCAGGATGATGTCAGCACCAGACAAGGGCTTGAAGACCTGTACCGCACCTTCTTCACCTAATTGTTGTAAGCCTTTTTGCAGTTGTTTCAGCTTCAACGGATTGCGGATACGCACACTACGGAACAGCTCGGGGGCAAAGAACGGAATGCCGGTGAACGATAGTTGCTCGCCTTCAGAGAATGAATCGCCGATCTGGATATTGCCGTGGTTGGGTACGCCGATGATGTCCCCGGCGTAGGCCTCTTCCACCTGTTCGCGACTGGATGCCATGAAAGTCACGACCGAGTTGGCGGCCACATCGCGTTCCAAGCGCAGGTGCTTCATCTTCATGCCGCGTTCGAACTTGCCGGAACACACGCGCAGGAAGGCAATACGGTCACGGTGTTTCGGGTCCATATTGGCCTGGATCTTGAACACAAAGCCGGAGAATTTCTGCTCATCCGGGTTGACCATGCGTACGGTGGCATCACGGCCGCAAGGTGCGGGCGCCCAATCGATCAGCGCATTCAGGATTTCGCGTACACCGAAGTTGTTGATGGCGGAACCGAAGAATACTGGCGTCTGTTTGCCCGCCAGGAACGCTTCCAGATCGAACGGATGGGAGGCACCCCGTACTAGTTCCAGCTCATTACGGGTATGTTCGATTTCCAGCGGGAACAGTTCATCCAGACGAGGGTTGTCGATACCCTTGATGATTTCGGCCACACCTTGACCCGCTTTGTCTTCACCAGGGGTGAACAACATCACTTCGTCGTTCAGCAGGTGATACACCCCGCGGAAGACCTTACCCATGCCAATTGGCCAAGTGATCGGCGCGCACTGGATCTTCAATACGCTTTCCACTTCATCCAGCAGCTCCAGGTTGTCACGCACTTCGCGGTCATACTTGTTCATGAAGGTGACAATCGGTGTGCTGCGCAGACGGCACACATTCAGCAGCTTGATGGTTTGTTCTTCCACGCCCTTTGCAGCGTCGATCACCATCAGTGCGGAATCGACTGCAGTCAGTACGCGGTAGGTATCTTCCGAGAAGTCCTGGTGACCTGGGGTATCCAGCAAATTGATCACATGCTCGCGATAGTCGAACTGCATCACACTGGATGCAACCGAGATACCACGTTGTTTTTCGATCTCCATCCAGTCGGAAGTCGCGAATTTGCCAGTTTTCTTACCCTTTACGGTACCGGCAAGCTGAATGGCGCCCGAAAACAGCAACAGTTTTTCGGTCAGCGTGGTTTTACCCGCATCGGGGTGGGAGATGATGGCGAAGGTGCGACGACGCGCCACTTCGTTGGCAATATGTTCGGACATGGAAAACAGCCGGAGGGAGAAAAGGGCGGCATTATAACGCTTATTCAGCGACTTATTCCATGTTGCCGCTGATCATGATTGTCCAGGCCGGTATGCAGCCCCTGCCTGGGCCAGGGGCTTGCGGTACCGATAATCGGATGGATTGATTTGAAAGGATTTTTTTGATCACTCCAATCTTTCAGGCAAATGTGATCACCACACGTCGATTTTGCTTGCCTTTGCTTTCAATTTTTTGTACCAGCATGGGGCCGATCTCTTGTGTGTTGCGCACGTGTGTCCCGCCGCAGGGTTGCAGATCGATTTGCTGCATATCGCCGATTTTCAGCAAGCGGACACGGCCAACGCCGCGCGGTGGGGAAACCGACATGGTTTTGATCAGTTCCGGTTGGGCATCCAGTTCTTCGTCGGTGATCCAGTGTGTGCTGACAGGGTGGGCGGCTTCAATCAGTGCGTTCAAGAAGGCGGCGGCGGTGGTCTTGTCGGGTTGCTCGCCTTGTAGATCGAAATCCAGTCGGCCCTTGTCTTCAGCAATCTGTCCACCCGTGACAGGGTAGGGCAATGCAACAGACAACAGGTGTAGTGCGGTGTGGATGCGCATCAGGCGATAGCGTCGGTCCCAATCGATGGTGGCGGTGACTCGATCCCCGACTCGCAGGCTGGGGCTCTCCGGTGCTGGTATGTGAACGATACTGTCGAGACCTTCGCCCTTGCGGGTATCGGTAATGCGAACGATCCGTCCATCGGCATGTTGCAATTGCCCGGTGTCGCCTGGTTGGCCGCCCCCTAGTGGGTAGAACACAGTATGGGAAAGCTGGATGCCACGCTCGTCGATGGCGATCACCTCGGCATCACAGGAAGTCAGATAAGCATCGTCGCGAAACAGGCATTGGGTCATGGCAGGGGCTCCGTTGATCAGTTGTCACTGATCGTAGCCTGCCCCCAAGCCCGCGTGTAGTTACAGTTGGCGGGAAACTGCGTGTGATGGTGTACTGGTTGGATCTGTCAGCCGGGGCTGGCGAAACGGTTCAAGTCCCCTCGTACCCGTGCCTTGTTGATGGCGACATTGATACGTGCCAGCAATGCCTGCTTGTTGGCGTGTTTGGCGTAGGCAAAATGAACGGGATCTTTGATCAGCGGTTTGTCGAGCACGGTAACCTGGCCTGGTCGATCCGACAATTTATCCAGCATGTGCTGGACTTGTTCGCGGGTCTTGTTGTGGGTGCTGAGCAGCACTACATCGACACGGCGCGCCATGAGTTTTCGCAAGCGAATGCTGGTGAAATCGATGTCTTCCTCAACGTGGAACAGTCGGCCACGGTGTTGTTCGAATGCATCTCCATACACATTGCCCCGAAACACACTGACCACCTTGCCGCTTAAATCCTCAATCCCTTGGCAGGTAAAGCCCTCACCAGCTCGGGTAACCATCCAGATGTCGTTGGTACGCACCGGGACTGAAAAATCGAACAATGCCCTGCGTCCGGCCGTAGCGGACATTCCCCAGATCAATCCCTTGCCCTGCTCAGCCAGTGCCTGTGCCCGTTTCCAAGGGTAGGGCTGGATATCGAAGCGCAGGCCCAGTTCTTTTTCCAGGTAGTGAAACAGGGCTTGTTGAAAACGCGGCGGCGGGCCTTCGGCGCCCTCCTTGTTGAATGTCTGCTTCAGCAACAGCACCTCTGTTTCTGGTGCTGCAGCCAGCCACGACGGTAAGCAGCCCGGTAGCAAAGCCAGGCTCAATATGGCCTTGCGGCGTATCATTTTGACCTCAATTGTCTTGCCCTAATCCAATGACCTATATTAACCGATATGCCATTGGATTAATGTGGTTTGCTGAAAATTCTCAGGGAATATTTATTTGAACTGCTCATGATTTGAATACTCACTACGGATATATATGGATTTACGTTATTCTGGGGAGGTGTGTTAGGTGGAAAGCTGGTCACATAGGCGTTTAGCATAGGCGGCCCACATTGGGCTGCACGAAAAGCAGATAGGGCATTGGCGCGTCGATCAGGGCAGGGGATAACCCTGGCATTGAATCTTATCCGTGTATATGAACATTAAAGAATTCTAAAATTTAATCAATTTAATTATTTACATTGATGAACCTACCGTTTTCTTAATCTTGCTGGAAAAATGGCCGCGACAATGTGTCGGCTATTACAGTCTGTTAAACTCGCCAGCAAGGCTTTGTGGACGTGCCATCCGGGCTTGTATTGCCAGGACTGGTCTGCAACGGGATTTTTCCACTATGTTATTCGGGGGGGCGTATGACCATTGGTGATCATCAGACAATATTCCATGGCAAGAAGGTGGCCGATTTCCGTCCAGACGAACCACTGTTGCTGGATACCACGGTGTATCGCATTGCCGTTGAATATGATGACGAGACTTCGGTGGAGGATCTGCTGAATCAGTTTCTGGACCTGGCTGACAAGAGCAAGCTGGATGCCCTGATCATCGGCATCTGGGCCGACGCTTACGAGTCATCACCCCAGCCGGTACTGGATTTACTGGTTGAACGCAGTGCCGAGCTATCGGCGTTGCGTGCGTTGTTTGTCGGTGATATCACCTATGAAGAGTGTGAAATCTCGTGGATCATTCAGGGTCGCTACAAGCCATTGCTGGATGCTTTCCCGCAGCTTGAAGTTTTGCGTATTCGTGGTTCCAGTTCATTGGAGATCGAACCATTCGAGCACGCTAATCTACGTCAACTGACCATTGAATGCGGTGGTTTGCCATCAGACATTGTCAACAATCTGGCGAAATCCCGGTTGCCCAAACTGGATCATCTGGAACTGTGGCTGGGGACGGATGACTATGGCTTTGATGGTGGAATCAAGCCATATGAGCAATTGCTGACAACATTGGATGCCTCGCGCTTGCGTTATCTGGGCCTGAAAGATGCCGAAATTGCTGATGAGGTCGCGATCTATGTCGCCACCCAGCCTTGGTTGGCCAAGCTAGAGACGCTCGATTTGTCGATGGGGACCTTGAGCGACATTGGGGCCGAGGCATTGTTCAATAGTGAATATGTGCGTTCCCTGAAACGGCTGGATGTATCGCATCACTACATGAGCGATGCGTGGATGGAAAAACTGACCGAACTGCCAATTGAGGTAATCGCAGACGAGCAGCAAGAAGCTGAAGAGGATGACTGGCGCTATGTGGCAGTGGGCGAGTAACGCGACGAATGCGGTTGGTGTTATTGGCCCATCCAGCCCATCCGCGCGTGACCAGTTTGCAGCAGGTGTTGGTGGCGCAACATTTGCCACCCGCTGTCGTGGTGTCCTATCGTGACTGGTTGACCGACCCGACCATGTTGTTGGCAGCGCTGCAGGCTCCATGTTGGTTGAAATTGGAAGCCCCGGGCGAGGCTGAACAGATGTCGGATGTATTGATTGCCCGTGGTGCCGCCGCCAGTGGGCAAGTAACACCACCAGCATTAAGACATGGAGAGCTGGCCCATAGTGCCTGGTGGTTCCGCGGTTTTGCCGACGCATTGCGGGAGTTGGAAGTCGCGTTGTGGCAACGTCCCTGGGTTCGTTGTGTGAACCCGCCTGCCACCATTTTGGCCATGTGTGACAAATTGGCCTGCCAGCAGCGTTTGCAACAGCATGGTATAGATACGCCATTACTGCTTGGGGCGGTCACCGGCTTTGCCGATCTGCAGGCACAGATGCAACAACAGGCAATACGACGGGTCTTCGTCAAGCCGCGTTATGGGTCGTCGGCATCGGGTGTCGTGGCATTGGAAACCGATGGTAGAGGCCGTTTTGCCGCTACCACCTCAGTCGAGATGCAAACCAGCCCGACGCCGCAGTTGTTCAATTCGCTACATATTCGGCGCTATCGCGATCAGGCCGTGGCAGTACTGATTGATGCGCTGACGCCCAATGCGTTGTACGCCGAAGCCTGGGTACCCAAGCCGCGATCTGGAAATCAACGCTTTGATATTCGAATGGTGACATTGGCCGGTCAACCGACTCATCGGGTAGTGCGGCTGTCTCACCACCCGATGACCAATTTGCACTTGGGCAATCAGCGCGGCAGTGTGGAGAATTATTTGTCCCTGGCTGCCATCGAGCGCATGGAGGCGACGACAGACCTTGTCGCTGCTTGTTTTCCCGAAAGCCATGTGGCGGGCATTGACATGATTGTCACCGAGCGACGTTGCCACGTGTTGGAAGTCAATGCATTCGGCGACTGGTTGCCGCAGCTGCAGTGGCGAGGTAAAACCGTACATGAAGCACAGGTGGCTGCTTTGTTTGCCGCTGTGCCCGGTGTGATAGCCCCTTTTTGAAAGCCCGATTGGACCCCCATGATTGAATTGCGTCAACTCGAAGCCATGTTTGACAACGTGCGCGCTAATACCGACTGGAATATGGATGGCCTGATGATGTGGGGCTATTTCTTCACCGATCGGTCCGAAGAAAAACTGGAAGCCATCATTCCAGTGCTGATGAAGCTGGGGTATCGCTATGTTGATCTATATATTCCGGAGCTGGAAGACGATCAGGAGCCGTTCTTCTTTCTGCACGTGGAAAAAGAGGATATTCATTCGCCTGCAACGTTGCATGAGCGTAATTTGCAGTTCTATGCCCTGGCGGAGGAATATGGGCTGGACAGTTATGATGGAATGGACGTCGGCCCGGTTCAACGACACTGATCGCTCCCCTTTTGCCTGATTGGCTGTAAAGCATGTCTCAATTCAATATGAATCAGTTGGTAGGCCGATACGATATCGTACTGATCACCCTGGATACTTTGCGTTTCGATGCTGCCCAGCAACTGTTTGCAGCGGGCCGCCTGCCGAACTTGTCCCGTTACTTGCCGGCAAGCGGCTGGGCGCGCCGTCACTCGCCCGGTAGTTTCACCTATGCGGCACATCATGCGTTCTTTGCAGGTTTTCTACCTACCCCGGCCAAGCCAGGTCGCCACCCACGCCATTTTGCAGTGGCTTTTCCAGGGAGTGAAACCACGGCCTCAACTACCTGTGTGTTCGATACCCCCGATATCGTCAGCGGCTTGGCCGGGCGGGGGTATCGCACCATCTGCGTGGGTGGGGTGGGGTTTTTCAACCTGAGTTCGCCATTGGGCAAGGTATTGCCTGCTTTGTTTCAGGTGAGCGAATGGTGCCCGGAATTTGGTGTCACGCATCCTAATTCGACTGCGAATCAGGTGGCCTGTGCGCAGCGGCACCTGGCCGATTGCCCGGGCCGTGCCTTTCTGTTCATCAACGTCTCGGCTATGCATCAGCCCAATCGCCATTATCTGCCAGGTTGTACCGACGATTGCCTGGACAGCCACATGGCCGCCATGGCCTATGTGGATGGCGCCCTGGCGCCCCTGTTCGATACCTTGGCCAAGCGGGGCGGGGCCTTTGTGATCTTGTGTGCAGATCATGGCACCGCCTATGGTGAAGACGGCTTCGATGGCCACCGTATTGGCCATCCAGTGGTGTGGGATGTGCCCTATGCCGAATTCCTGATTCAAGGGCAATCATGACCAGTCTGACCGCGCGTTTACTGTCGGCGCCTTACAGCGCCTATTCCTATTCCTATCCGCACAAGACCGCCTACCGGCCCTTGCCGGTGCCATTGCGGCTTGGCCCGCTATGGGAACCGGAAAAACGTGATGCCTTGTTTTTGTACCTGCACATCCCGTTTTGCGAGATGCGCTGCGGCTTTTGCAATCTGTTCACGCTGGCCAAGCCCAATGCGGCTTTGCCTGATCGATATGTCGCCGCGTTGCTGAGGCAGATGCAGGTAGTGGCCGCTGAGCTGGGTTCGCACCGTATTGTGCGGTTTGCCATGGGTGGCGGTACGCCGACCTATCTATCGATGACACAACTGGCGACCTTGCTGGGTGGGGTGCAACGTCATTTCAATTTGAATATGGCGATGACACCGACCTCTGTTGAGGTATCGCCCGAGACGTTGACCGCAGAGAAGCTGTCACTGTTGAAACAGGCGGGTGTCGACCGCGTCAGCATCGGCATTCAAAGCTTTCTGGAAAGCGAAACGGATGCCTTGATCCGCCCGCAACCCAACCGGGTGGCAGCCGGTGCGTTGGATTTGATTCGCGAGCAGGGTATGTCGACCCTCAATCTGGATTTGATCTATGGCATTCCGCATCAGACCCCACGGAGCTTTCAGGTATCACTCCAGCAGGCGTTGCGTTGGTGGCCTGAGGAAATCTACCTCTATCCACTCTACGTGAGGGATTTGACTGGTCTGGGTGTGATACAGACCCGTACACCGGGCCGCTACCCGACCTTTGTCGTGCATCAGGGTGAGGCGGATCGGCGTGCGCAGTTGTATCAGGTTGGCCGGGACACGCTGCTGGCTGCGGGGTATGAGCAGGTGTCGATGCGCATGTTCAAGCGGCCAAATGCCCCCGGTAAGGCCGCCCCGGTGTACTGCTGTCAGGAGGATGGTATGGTGGGCCTGGGCAGTGGCGCACGTTCCTACACCCGTTTGTTGCATTATTCGACGGAATATGCGGTGGGTCGTCAATCAACCCGCGACATCATCGAACATTTCTGTGAGCGGCCGGCGGACTGGTTCCAGTCGGCGCATTACGGCATCGCACTGGATGAGGTGGAGCGGAAACGCCGGTTTGTGATCCAGTCGTTGCTGATCAAGCCGGGCTTGTCGTTGGCGGCCTATCGCCAGCGTTTTCCGGGGGGCGATGCCCTCATCGATGTGCCGCTGCTGGCCGATCTGCTGGCAGAAGGCCTGGCGCAGCTGCAGGACGACCTGTTGGGTTTGACCGAGCGCGGTCTGGCCTTGTCGGACAGTATTGGTCCGGCGTTGATTTCAGAGCCGGTGCAGGAACGCATGCGGCAATACGCGCTGGCCTGATATGCGACTTTCCCTGCTGTACCGTGGGGTACTGGCCAGTTGCAATTATGACTGCCCATATTGCCCGTTTGCCAAGCGCAAGGATACGCGGGCGACCTTGGTGCAGGACGCGTCCGATCTGGCGCGATTTGTGGACTGGGTGGCTGCGCAAAGCGATCTGACGCTGAATCTGCTGTTCACACCCTGGGGCGAAGCGCTGACGCGTCGTCATTATCGCGATGCGTTGATTCGCTTGTCACATCTGCCGCAGGTCGAACGGGTGGCGATTCAGACCAATCTGTCGGTGATGCCGGATTGGTTGGCGCAGGCTGTGCCGCAAAAGGTCTCGCTGTGGTGCACGTATCATCCCGGCGAAACGCCCTTGCCACGCTTTCTAGCCCGAATCGACCGCTTACAGGCGTTGGGTATACCGCACAGCATCGGCATGGTCGGAATCCGCCGTTTTTTTGCCGATATTGGCGCGCTGCGCCAGCAATTGCCGGCCAATACCTATCTGTGGATCAATGCCTACTGGGATGAAGGCCGACAGTATTATTCGGCAGACGAGGCGACCTGGTTAAGCCAGATCGACCCCTGGTTCGATCACAACCTCAACCCGCCACCTAGTCAGGGTACTGCATGCAGGGCGGGTGAATTGGCTTTGTCGGTGGATGGGCAGGGCAACGTGAAGCCTTGTCATTTTGTTTCAGAGCCATTGGGGAACCTTTATTGCGATGACTGGCGCCAACGGCTTCGTAGCAAGGCCTGTCCGAATACGCTGTGCGATTGTTACATCGGTTATGTACACCAGTACGACCAACCGTTTGCCGAGGAATATGGCATGGGCGCATTGGGGCGGGTGCCGTTGCAGTTTGATTGGCAACCGCCGGCCGGCTGGTCGGCAACCGGGCCTGCCAACCGCCATGGCCGGGCTGGTTGGATACGGCTGCATCCGGCGTAGTGGCTGGGTATACAGTTCAAATAAATTGCCCTACCGGTAAACCCAACGACAGTGTGGTATTCGAAAAAGCCGCTGCATGTGCCCGGGCATGTGGGGACAATAGTCGCAGCAGTACCGCTTTGCCGAGTGTCGTGCTCGACAGGGCACCGGCTTCCAGGCTGCCCAGCACTTCGATTCCCTGCACGCTTGGCCAGCCGGCTTTTTCGTAGAACGCCGCCAACGGTGGGTCGCAAGTGAACAAGCCCAGATCAGCATGGCTGTATTCGATGCAACGGGTGGCTGCCTGCACTGTCAAGCGCCCCAGCCCTTGTTGCTGAAAAGCCGGGTCGGTGGCGACGCAGCTCAGCGCTGCCATGCGAAATGTCTGGCTGGTGTGGGTCAGGAGCAAGTGGACCACAGCGGCATAGCTGACCAACTTGTCGTTACGGTAGATAAAACAGGATAGCGCAGCCAGTGACGGATCGTGTTCATCTGGTACCACCTCTCCTGGTGGTGGCAGATCGGGCCAGACACGATGCATCAGCATCGCAATGTCGCGCCTTACACGGTCGGCGGTTTGTTGATAAGGCAGGATTTGTACGAGATCAGCAGCTTGGGTCATAGCGCCTTTGCAAATAACAGGGTGCCCGTTCAGGGCCGGATAACAATGAAGACAGGAAAGTATTCGGGATGTCGATTCGTCGTGCAACCATTGATGATCTCGCCACCTTGCAGGCCTTGGGTGAACAAACCTATCGCGAACATTTTCAGGAACTATGGACTGAGCCTTGGTTGAATCGGTTCCTTGAGCAGGATTTTTCCGATCAGGCGTTGCGACACAGCTTGCAAGATAACCCTTGCACCACTTGGCTGTTGACTCTGGATGAAGATGATCTGCCGTGTGGTTTTGCCAAGGTCAACTGGCAGGCCACGGCGCCGATTCCGACGATTGCCAGCATCGAGTTACAGAAAATCTACCTGACCCGACACCGGGTAGGAACAGGGATGGGGCGGCGATTGCTAGGTGCCGTCATCGACCTGGCGAGGGTAAATGGTCACCACAGTATCTGGCTGGAAGTGCTGAAAACCAATACCAAGGCACAGCAGTTTTATACCAGCATGGGGTTCGAGTACGTGGGAGAGATTCCCTACGCCACGGACTTGTATGAAATCGGGATGCGGGTGCTGGTGAAGTCGATCTCGCCACGTGGTTGAGTGGATGGCCCAACCACATTTGCTGCTTTGGTTTGAACAACCGGTTCACCATCAGGTGGACAGGCACCCGAGTCCAATCAGCGTGGCCTCGACTGCTTCATCCAGTGGGGTGTGGGGTTCCTGGCCCAATATTGTCAGTAGGCGAGTGTTGTCCATGCGCACAGGTTGGCGCCACAGGTAACGCATCTCCAGCAGTTCGCGCAATGTGGCAACGAAAGGTGAGGCCAGGCGGATCAGCCACCATGGGAAGGCGCGTAGTTTGGGGACTCGGCCGGTTCGCCGTTGAACTGCACGCTGGATGGCTGTGGCCATTTGCTTGCCATCGGCATCCCAATGCCCAGCCATGTGGATATTGGTGAAAGGCGCCAACAGATCCTGCCTGCCAACCAGTTCGACCATGGTGCGTGCCACATCAGGCAGATAAGACCATTGATGCCCAACACCGGGATTACCAGGTAACTGGATGGTATCGATGGTCTGACCAGGTTTGATCATTCCTTGTGCGAACCAGCTATTGCCGACTTGTGGGCCGAAGAAATCACCAGCACGGACGATGATGACCCGTGCACCCAGCTGTGTGGCCGAATGCAGGCGGCGTTCCAGCTCGACACGGATTGCGCCTTTGCGTGTGGTGGGCCGTTGCTGTGCATCCTCCGTGATGAGCGGAAACGCATCAGGGCCAAAATTATAGACGGTGCCCGGCAGTACAATGGTGGCCTGTTCTGCCACGGCGGCGGCAATCGTGTTGTCGAGCATGGGCAGTACAAGTTCCGACCATTTACGATACCCAGGCGGGTTCACGGCATGTACGATGATTGAGCAACCACGTGCTGCCTGTGCCACATCGTCACGTTGCATGGCGTCTCCACGCAGCCAGGTGATGCCGTCACGTAGTTCCGTCTCATTTGCCAACCCGCGTGCCAACCCACGGACTGTCCAGCCTGCATCACGCAATTGCCGTGCTACCTCGCCGCCAATGCCACCTGTGGCGCCCAGTACTAATGCTGTGTTTGCTTGTTTCATGTTGTTTCTCTTTAGTGTCAGTTGTGATGAGAGACATTCTGGTTCAATACAGGGTTAAAAGAAATTGCTTAAAACAAGTGATCGGCTATACATTTATGTATGGATAATGACATCGGTTGGGAGCTGTATCGCTCCTTTTTGGGCGTGCTGGTCGAGGGCTCACTCTCTGGCGCAGCCCGTGCACTGGGGACTACGCAACCCACGATCGGGCGCCACGTTGCAGCTCTTGAGCAATCACTGGGATTGGTGCTGTTTACCCGTTCACAAACCGGGCTGATGCCGACCGAGGCGGCGCTGACGCTGCGAGGTTATGCCGAGGCAATGCACCATATGGCTGCTGCGCTGAAACGTGCGGCGGATAGCCAAGGGCAGGGTGTCAGAGGAACAGTGCGGATATCAGCCAGTGAGGTGATGGGCGTTGAGGTTTTACCGGCCATCCTGAATCCATTGCAGCAGGCACATCCGCAACTCAAGATCGAGCTGGTTCTGACCAATCGGGTACAGGATCTGTTGCACCGGGAAGCTGACTTGGCAGTACGGATGACCCAACCCAAGCAGGGTGCATTGATTGCAAAGCGAGTAGGGGAAACGATACTGGGTCTGCATGCCCATCAACGCTATCTTGATCGATGTGGCATGCCAATCGCACCGGCTGATCTGGCACAGCATGCCTTGATTGGTTTCGATGAAGAAACTCCTTTTCTACGTGCCGCGCGTACAGCATTGCCATCGTGGCAACGAGAGGCTTTCTTGCTGCGTACAGACAGTGACTTGGCACAGTTGGCACTTATTCGTGCTGGTTGCGGTATCGGCGTATGTCAGGTTGCATTGGCACACCGTGATACCGCACTGATTCAGGTTTTACCGACGCATTGGCAACTCAAGTTGGAAACCTGGATAACCATGCATGAAGATTTGCGCCATAGCCCACGCTGCAAAGTCACCTTCGATGCATTGGTTGCAGGGTTGTCGGCCTATCTGAATACAGAAATCCGGTAATGCGTTGCATGCTGTGCTCTGCGGTGTTGGCCGTGGCATAGAGTGCATGACATAACAGGACTCAAAGACGACGAGGTAACTAAGAGGCTGTTCAAGGCCTGTGATGAGCTGTTTGAGTCAAAATTTTTGGTTCATTCAAAAGCCAACCCATAACCGTGTTGCCGTAGGGGGCCAGCCGCATGAACGTGCTGTGGTTTGCACTGTGGACTAGGCATAGTCGAACCGTTGCGTGTGAATGCCAAGCGCGTCGACGCGCATCGGGGTGCCTTCGGGTTGAGCCAATTGGCGAGATCTTGCGGATTGCCTAGTCCGGAGATCGGCACTAGGCCGCACAACGTCGCAACCTAACGCTGCTACTGGCCCGCACCCAGCGGGGTTTCCTGTGAAACCACCCAGGGAAATCCCCCGGCTTTGCCAGGGAGGCAATAGCCGTTTGTCATGATCTATTTTCGCTACCATGGGCATCCATCCCATTGATTCAGTTCAATTCGTAAATTGGGACCGTACTCGTTAATTTTCCACTGATGCTGGCCGGGAGGATTTTTCTTCTGATCATTTATTTTTCCTGGTGAAATGACTCTTCTTTAGTACTGTCTGGTAATATCTCGGCCCCATGAAAGTATAGGGTCATGGGTCTCGGTTAACCTAATTAGCAGCTAAACCGTCAGTATCAACTGCCACTTCTATTTGTCATGGAATAAATGCGCGCAAATCTGTTTGTGGCAAGCGAAATTAGTCTTCTGTAATAGAGTCTGATGATGGAATAGAACCTTGGTGCATCCATACTAGATACAGCATTGACGTACGCAATCTCATGCCCTGTCACTGTGGGTTGAGGAATCCATGAAAATGGACTGCCTGCTCCATTGCAGAAATATGCTAAATCTCTGCATTGTGCCTAGGCCTGAAATGCAAGCTAAAAAGTAAAATTAATTAACCGAGCTATCGTTAAAAATATCAACAAATACGGATGCTTAGATGAGAAGATTTACCTTATTATTGGCGTTTTCGCTGGTTGCACTACTGCCGACATTCGGGCACGCCAGTGAGTTCATTTGCCAGGGACATGTCAGTTCGCTCAACATGTTTATTGAAACCCCACCTACAACGACGTATGACATTAAACAGGGGCAGACAGCTCAAGTTGAGTTAGTGGCACGTACCGTGGAGACCCATCTTGAAGGTTGTCCACAGTATGGTTATGAAACGGTAGAATTTCGTTTTGTTCCTGGTAAGTCGACAGGCTATTGGCTGAATACGAGAAAGATCAGTGAGGAAAAAGAGTACCTGTCATGCCCGACAAGGAAATGCCTTGCCAAGCCTATCAAAGTAACGCGCCGGTTTGCGTTGGAGGCGGCTTTGGGTGAGGGAACCCATGTCATTGAATTCTTTGGTACCGCCAAAGGCGATGTTAGGCAATCGACAGGCTCGCAAACGATTACCGTCACGGTGCCCGGCTTAGTCGATGGCTCCATTGATGGTATTACCATGAAAGATGGCAGACCAATCCTCCGTGGTTGGGCTTGCGAAGTCAAAAAAGAATATTCAATTGATGTGAGTATTTATGCAGAGAAAGCCAATGAACCGAAGGTATTCATGGCACAGACAAATGCCAATCAGCGCAGCGAAGATTCGTTGGTCAGACGCTGTCTGACCAACTTCCGATACTATCGCTGGGAGCTAGATTTAAGTTCCTATCAAGCCAAGCTGGGTGGTAGCAAGATTTATGTGGTCCCCAATACTGGCTCTGGCAATTTGGCCAATAATGGGAAATTTGTCATTCCCGACAATCGGGGGCCGGTAATTGGTTCGTTCGATGGTTTTTACACCAATCCCAATGGTTTCTCTACCGCGTTTGGTTGGGCGTGCGATATCAATGTTCCACAGTCCATTGACGTACTTGCCTATTTGGATGGCCCAGTAGGTGTTGGCCAGGGGCCTTATCGTTTTCCTACATATGTTGCCAGCGAGGCAGGGGTGAGTGCCTATTGCAAAACTTCCAATGTGGCGCATCGGTTCAATGTCGATCTGACACCGTATCAAAAGGATATTGCGGGTCGTCGCCTGTACTTCTATGGGGTCTCCGCTAGCGGACACGAGGATGTGCTACTGCCTGGCTCAGGGCAGCATGTTGTTCCACCCGCGCCGGTACAATAAGTGTTTTACTGACGCGCTGCAGATCGACATGTCACCATGTCGATCTGCTTGGTAGTTGATGGTCATCTTACCAAGACTCCGCCCCGTGCCCTCATGCTCTTGTGTGCTATCCGGTTCCTCCTATGCTCAAACACCAATTACTTCTCCCCGGTTTGGTTGCGGTGCTTGCGACATTCATACTGGCACTGTATTGGATTGTCGATCCGAGTCCCGAACAACCGTCAGCGTCACACTGGAATAGTTCACCCCGGCAAGCAGACTTGCCCATACCTACCAACACAACGCAGACTGTGCCCGCTCCGATGGCGGTGGACATTCTTACTTCGGGACGCTTACCTGGCAACATGCCACCGGACAATTTGGCTTTATCGTTTGGCCAGGCGACAAGTTATCGACAGTTCATTGAGCTGGCCTTGAAACATCCGGAGCAAGGAGGGTACCTTTATGCCCAATCAATTATGGCCCGTTGCGACGGTCTTGTCGCGACCTTGGCAAACACAAAACCTGCCACCCTGCGTAAAGAACAGTTGGCGATGCAAGTCAAAATTTCAGAGCGCTGTGATATGTCAACGGCAGAGATCCTGGAAATGATGATTAGTCGCCCAGGCCTATCACAGCAAGATCCGTTGTACCGTATGCGCCAGCAACTATCAGAGGTAAGCTTGCAGCGGGATATGCGCGCTCGCTCGATCCTGATCACCCAAGCACTTGCCAGCAAAGATCCACAACTATTACTGGAGTCCCCGGGATTTGCGCTGACGCGTGTTGATCCCTTTGGTCAAGGTAACCCACCCGCTCACTATTTCAATGGGAAATGGCTGAATGGCGAAGACTCCACGTTGTTTGCCATGGCTAAACGGCTCGCTGCTTGTGCCTATGGCCAGCCATGCCACACCGACCATGACCCATGGCTGATGGGGGAATGTGCAATCTCTGGGCATTGCTATGCAGATCGGGCAGCGTATATTGAAGCGCAAATTGTTCAGGGCCGGCCGGCTCACCAAAAAAAACTGTGGGAATATGTCACAGCCATTCGTGACGCCATTGATCACCAGAACGTCTCCGCATGGGTGCCAGTCAATTAAGATGCGCTACCGGTGAGTCGCAGCTTGCGGGCCGACCGGGCAACGCGAATCCCCGTCATTCCTCAGTTTGAGGAGCGACCAGGAAGCTCGTCAAACACTTTAAAATCTGTTCAAGGTCTGTGATGAACGGCCACCAGCGGGGTAAAGCGCAGCGCGAAAACCGGAGTGTATGTGTGATGCATGAGGATTTTTGAGCAGCACATGAACCCTGATCTTGGTCGCGCAATTAAGACATTGAACAGGTTCTAAGGGTAACCCAAGCATGGATAGCTTGACGGCTATCTTTGGTGCGGTAAGTTCCCGCCTCAAGGTGGGCATTAAGGTTCGCACAATTGAGACGAGCTGATCTGTTGGTCATCATCCAAGGTTCGAGTGTTATCGAGCCACTACAGATAGGGTGTAGTGCTGCAGTCGCTCGTGACCGGTACCTGACACGATTGCCAGATGGCAGGGTAATTGAAATCGCCGGGGAGCATGAAGATTATTATGGCCCGGACTTTTGTATCTACAGCGACGTGGTTGTACATCAGGGTGATGGACAATTCACATTGTATGCTTATCCTGAAGTCGTCTTCCCGCCAACAGATTTTCATTCAGCTACGTTGGTAGGCGACCATATCTATATTATCGGCAACCTTGGATATCCTCATTTGCGTCGACTTGGTGATACCCGGTCTATCGTTTGCATTGCCATACCTTTGAGATCGAGTGTATTGAGACCCACGGCGTATTTCCTGGATGGATATCAATCAATGGCCATGATGCCCGATATCTCCCTGAAATCCATGCCATCGAGATTGCGGGGACATGTGTTACCGTTTGATCGACGGCAATGCGGAATATCAGGACAATATGGGCGTTTTTCGGCTGGATCTGTACACCGGCTGTTGGTCGGGTGCAAGCGGAGTCTGTCCGGTTTGGCATAACAATTAGTCGACGTCTCGGAATGCATGCGGCTTGACTGCAACCCGGTCAGGGCACGTTGTCACAGGCACCGCCAGCCGGTGCCTGTTGTTTTCTTGAGATGGATTCAGACATTTTATACATAGTAAGAAAGATCGAATGATGACCAGCCCACATGCATCACTGATTCGCGCACTGCCCAAGGCAGAGTTGCACTTGCACATCGAGGGCACGTTGGAGCCCGAATTGATGTTTGCGCTGGCGCAACGCAATGGCATGACGCTGCCGTATACCGATGTGGAGGTGCTCCGTGCGGCTTATGACTTCAACAATCTGCAATCGTTTCTGGATTTATATTACGCCGGTGCCGGCGTGTTGATCACCGAGGCGGATTTTTATGACTTGACCTGGGCGTACCTGCTGCGTGCCAAAGCCGATCGAATCGTCCATGCCGAAATTTTCTTTGATCCGCAAACCCATACCGATCGTGGTATTGCCTTTGGAACGGCGTTCAATGGTATCCGTCGTGCATTGGATGATGCCCAGTTACAACTGGGGATCAGTTCCAAGCTGATCATGTCATTTTTGCGCCACCTGAGTGAAGAAGCTGGCTTTGCTACGTTGGAACAGGCCAAGCCCTTTCTGACGCGTATCGATGGGGTGGGGTTGGATTCCAGTGAGATGGGGCATCCGCCATCCAAGTTTGAGCGCTTGTTTGCAGCCTGTCGGGCGCTGGGGCTGTCATGTGTGGCCCATGCCGGCGAGGAAGGCCCGCCCGCTTATGTCTGGGAGGCGCTGGATCGGTTGGCGGTGTGCCGGATCGATCACGGTGTAAGGGCGATGGAGGATGATGCGTTGGTTGCACGATTGAAGGCAATCAGAATGCCGCTGACAGTCTGTCCTTATTCCAATGTCCGTCTCAAGGTGTTTCCGCAACTGGCAGATCACAATCTGCGTCAGTTATTGGCTGCAGGTTTGTGTGCCACAGTCAATTCGGATGACCCAGCCTATTTTGGTGGTTATCTGCAAGAGAATTACCTGGGCTGTGATCGCGAATTGGGATTGAGTCGTGACGATGTATTGCAGTTGGTACGAAATAGCTTTGAGGCCAGTTGGCTTGCGCCAGAAGAAAAAAATGCCTGGTTGATGGAATGTGATGCAGTGGCGAGATCATACCCAGCTTGATGGTGTAGTCTGTTCTGGTGGTATCAATAAGAAACGGGGCTTGCCCCGTTTTTATTTCAAGTTGATGAACGTTGCAGTAACCGAACCTTGGCTGACTTTGGGCGTAATGAGAACCAGCCTTGTGGTTCCAGCCGGTCCAGTGGCTGGATATCCCAATGACTGAGCAGATAAGCCAGCGTCGGGTAGAGGTCGGCCATTGCCATGGCTGTGCCGGGACAAGCTCTGTCGCCCAGTCCGAACGGGAAGAAAGCGCCTTTGGGTGCACGGGCATCAGTTTGGCCGCGGTTCGGACGAAACTGGTCGGCATTTTCAAACCAGCGCTCATCGCGCTGGGTTACCCAGGCGGAGATCATCACCAGATCACCTTTTTTCAGCGATTGGCCAAGGATCTCGGCTGGAGCGGTTAGCTGGCGCGGGGTCAGGCCATAGGCTGGCGGGTAGAGTCGCAGCGATTCATCAACAGCGGCGCGTAAGTACGTCAACGGGCCGATTTCCTTCAAGGTGCTGGCCTGAATCCAGTTGATCGCATTGATTTCATCACGTACCTCGGCCAGGATGGATGGGTACTGGTTCAGCAGCAACCAGCTCCAGGTCAGGGTTACGCCAGTAGATTGATGTCCGGCAAGTAGCAATGTACCGAGTTCATCGCGATGTGGGGCCAGGCCCAGTGGTGAGGTGGCGGCAATCTCATCCAGGGTGTCGTGAATCTGTCGCAGTGCCCAGCGCTTGAGTGGACAAAGTCTGCTGGGGAACCAGTGCCCAAGCGGGATGCCGGTCGATGTTTCCAGCAGTCCAACGCGGGACAGAATCTTGACTGCCTTGGCCAGACGATAGGCATGTGGCGACAGGTCAACCTGGAACAACACATGCCCGGACAGGGTCAGGCATAGGGCTGCCAGCTCCAGATTCAGATCGATCACCTGGCCATGCTGCCAGCGCTGGCCCCATTGTTCGGCCAGTTCCCATACTTCATGCAAGGGTGCCGGGTTGAGCAAGGGGCGGATTGTTTGCCGCCCGCTGCGTGCCACGTCACCCTCCTTGACGAAGAAGCTGCGGCCATTCCATTGCTGCATCATGCACAGGCTGGGCTGCCAGCGTTTCAGATGGCTGCGATGGTCGATCAGTAAGCTGCGTACCCCATCGGGGTGAAATACACACCAGACACGTTGGATGCCAATCCGCATCAGTGCAATATCCGGAAACTGTTCATGCACACTGTCCAGCCAGGCTAATGGGTCCTTCTGAATGGCGGTCCAGTGTTTGATGCCGAAATGCTGGCAGGGTAGGGTGGGGATGGCGGTCATGGTTATTTATAGTAAAAAACTATCAAAAAATAAAAATAATTAGATTTGATTAATTGTCGTGTGCGGTTTAAGCTGCAAATCATCAGTCAGGTGCTATCACGGTATAGCCATCCTACGTTTCTTGATACATGCCTTTACCAAGAAAGGAAATTGCCATGAGTGACAACAAGAAGTTGACCACTGCTGCAGGATGCCCGGTTGTCGACAATCAGAACGTCATCACCGCTGGCCCGCGTGGCCCGCAGCTACTGCAGGATGTCTGGTTCCTGGAGAAGCTGGCCCATTTCAACCGTGAGGTGATCCCCGAACGTCGCATGCATGCCAAAGGATCGGGCGCATATGGCTTTTTCACCGTGACGCACGATATCACCCAATTTACCCGAGCCAAGATTTTCTCGCAGATCGGGAAACGCACCGAGCTGTTTGCGCGCTTTACAACTGTGGCGGGCGAACGGGGGGCGGCCGATGCCGAGCGGGATATTCGTGGTTTCGCACTTAAATTCTATACCGAAGAAGGCAACTGGGATCTGGTCGGCAACAACACACCTGTGTTTTTCCTGCGTGATCCGTTGAAATTTCCGGACTTGAACCATGCAGTCAAGCGTGACCCGCGCACCAATATGCGTAGTGCAAAGAACAATTGGGATTTCTGGACATCGTTGCCGGAAGCCTTGCATCAGATCACCATCGTGATGTCCGATCGAGGGATTCCGGCAACTTATCGCCATATGCATGGCTTTGGGTCGCATACCTTCAGTTTCATCAATGCCGAGAATGAGCGTTTCTGGGTGAAATTCCATTTCAAGTCGCAGCAAGGTATCAAGAACCTGAGCGATGCCGAGGCCGAAGCGCTGATCGGCAAGGATCGGGAAAGTCATCAGCGCGATTTGCTGGAATCGATCGAGAGCGGTGATTTTCCAAAATGGACACTGTATGTGCAGATCATGTCGGAGAAAGATGCCGATAACGTGCCCTACAACCCATTCGATCTGACCAAGATCTGGCCACATAAGGACTATCCGCTGATCGAAGTTGGGGTGATGGAGTTGAACCGCAACCCGGTCAATTTTCATGCCGAAGTGGAGCAATCGGCCTTCAATCCGGCCAATGTGGTACCCGGGATCGGCTTTTCACCAGACAAGATGCTGCAGGGCCGCCTGTTTGCCTATGCTGATGCACAGCGCTATCGGCTGGGCGTGAATCATCACCTGATACCGGTGAACGCACCGCGTTGTCCGGTACACAGCTATCACCGCGATGGCGCAATGCGAGTGGACGACAACTTTGGTGGCACACTGGGTTATGAGCCGAATTACCAAGGTGAATGGGCACAGCAGCCAGACTACGCCGAACCACCACTGCCGATTACGGGGGCAGCAGCGCACTGGGATCACCGAGTGGATGATGATTATTACTCCCAGCCCGGCGCCTTGTTCCGTTTGATGACCCCTGCTCAACAGCAAGTGTTGTTCGAAAATACGGCGCGTTCTTTGGGGGAGGCACCACGTGCCATCCAGATCCGTCATATCACCAATTGCATGAAGGCAGACCCGGGATACGGTAAAGGGATTGCTAAGGCGCTGGGTATCTCAGAAGACGAATTGTCCTGAACGATCGGCCAGCCGGCAGGGTATCGACCCTATTGGTTGGTCTGTTACAAAGTGAGGTCCACTATGCATACCGACAACCTCAGATTATATGCCTTGCCACATCATGGGTGGCGCTACCTAGTCGGCTTTGCCATTATCTTGCTGGGTGCAGCACACATGATGGCCGATTTGGCCAGCTGATTCGCAAGCACGGCACTTTTTCTGACTGTCGATGGTTACATCGGCAGTTTCTCGCCAGGGTGGCGGCCAGCCCGAGTTGGCTTGGCTACCTTGCGTGAGCGGTTTCATCGAAACATCCAGCATGCTTCCCATTCACCGGAGACCTATCATGGATATCAATCTTGGCATTCCCGAAGCACAACGCAAGCAGATTGCCGATGGCTTGTCGCGCCTGTTGGCCGACACCTATACGTTGTACCTGCAGACTCACAATTTTCACTGGAATGTGACAGGGCCGATGTTTCAAACCCTGCATCTGATGTTTGAAGCACAATATAACGAGCTGGCCCTTGCAGTGGATGCCATTGCCGAACGGATCCGGGCATTGGGTGTGCCTGCACCGGGTACCTATGCCGCCTATGCCCGTCTGACGTCGATCAAAGAGGTGGAGGGGGTGCCCAAGGCCAAAGAGATGATCACTTTGCTGGTGGCGGGTAACGAAGCGGTGGTACGTACTGCACGCAGCATTTTTGCGGTGGTGGATGAAGCCAGCGATGAAGCCACGGCCGATCTGCTGACCCAGCGTTTGAATCTGCATGAGAAGAATGCATGGATGCTACGTAGTCTGCTGGAAGAGTAAGAAGGTGACAATGGTGCCATGGCTGGGTCAAGGCTGGTCATGGTGCTGTTTCGCCATGATCAACGAAGTTGTGCTGTAGTCACTGCTTGGAGAGCGGATATGGTTTGGCAGAATAGCCAGAAGTGTTGCTGGTGCGCCGGAGAGGACTCGAACCTCCACAGCCTTGCGGCCGACAGGACCTAAACCTGTTGTGTCTACCAATTTCACCACCGGCGCAAATGGGGTGAAGCAAGCGAGGCGGGACTATAACAAAGACCTGCCAGCTTGTCGAGCCCATTCATGTTGGTTTTGTGGTTGTATGAGAACGTATTTCGCCATTTCATGTACAACTGTCTGCCAGATCAAGGTGCTATGTCATCTACACTCGGCTGCTCACGGGCAGGTTTCAGGCTTTGGGTACTGCCTGACAAGGATCAGGGCGAGCGTGGGTGGGTAGATGGATAACGCGATCGTATGAAGTCATGTCTGCTTGACTGGTTTCGATGAAACCAATCGATTGGAAATCCTGCCGAGTCATTTTCAACCAACGTGGCACACCGATACCTCGTTGTACATGGCCGTTACCCGCCAATAATACCGCTCCCTGCGATGCATGCTCACTTAACAGCTTGGCCATCCAGACATCTCTGGCAACCTGCGCATCCACCATCTTTCTGGCAACTGTGACAGGTAGGGCATTGCAGTGCCCCTGCATGATGGCTTGTTGCTGTTGTTCAACAAGATCAGAAGCCAGTGGTACATCCAGCTGATAGTGTTGGCGAGTGGAGGCGTCCAGTGCAGCGGCGAAACCATCACGCATGATTCGGCCGGCATCGTTGCGGGATACGTTGGCTGCCAGAATGGGCAGGTGGTATTGCAGCGCCATTGCAATCACCGGCTTGTAGTAAGGCCATTCCCAGCGGGTACTGCCGGCCGCCTGAATTACACAGTCTGCGTCACCACATTGTTGCATCGCCTGATCTAACTGCGGTTGTCGTTCGCGGTCGAATTGTTCCATGACCAGCACAGGGCGCCAACCGGCGTTGATGTACTGCATCAGTAACGATAGTCGTTCCTGATGCCCTTGTGGATGGTCGTGAACTTCGCCAAGCAACACGATGGATGCGGGCGGTGAGAGCGGGATATGTTGGCAGCCAGCTAAGGTTAACAGACTGGCCAGCCCGATCATGAGCGGTTTAAGCATAAGATGGCAGGGTGTGATGTGAATGATGGGTCGGTACATTTTCTGCGATACGCCACAACACACCCGAAGGGTCGATCAGCACAAAATCCCGCATGCCCCAAGGGCGAAGTTCCACCGGCGTCAGCCTGACCGGTGGTTGGACGCCGCCGCTGCGTAGCACATGGGTATGCCAAGCGTCGACATCATCGACCAGCAAATGCATCATCAGATTGTGGGCACACGCTTCGACATAATAATCCTGTAACAGAAAACTGCACTGGCTATGGTGCAGGAAAGCTACGTCGTCCTGAATGGAGGCAACATTGAAGCCCAGCGCGCGATAAAAAGCCAGTGACTGCGTGAAATCCCTGGCGGGGATAAAAGCTTTGATCTCGATGGTATGGGGCGTTGACATGACTGGACACCCGTTTGATGGGATGCATGTCACTGTATCATTGATCGTTATATTTGAGAATAATTCTCAATAGTTTTGTGGTGTGTATGGCTGGGTAGGTGCTGATCACATGGCCCAACCAACACTGGGTCGAAACTCAAGCCTGACCGGATTCAGCCCATTGTTTTCCGTGTGAAGGGGGCAATCGGTCAAAAGAATTCATCCAGCAGGCGATAGAATGCTGCGCGATTCGGATCAAGCTGCATGCCATAGTGGTCAAGGAAAGGGTCAATCCATTGCTCGCCCAGTTCTTCCGCAATATCGCGGACTGCCAGCGCCAGATCCTGATGCCGATCAGCAACACCCAGTCGGCCGCAATCGATGAACCCGGTAAAACCACTGGAATCGACCATCAGATTTGGCATGCAGGCATCACCATGCGTGACGACCCAGTCTTCAATGGATGGCTTCAATGTATGCAATTGCTGATAAAGTGCCTCAGGCGACTGCCCCTGATTCGAATCGTCCAGATCATCATGATCAACCAACCCTGCCATCATGCGTGCCAGTGCACGTTCAATGCGAATCGTTGCCTGATGGTCAAACGGGCAACTGGCTATATCAAGTTGATGCAGCTTGCGCAGCGCTGCGGCCATGATGGCGACGGTGTTGGCTGGTGTCAGTTGTGTAGAAAACAGATCAGTCCCTGGGACTGCACTTAGCAGCAGCCAGTCTTGGCCCGATTCATGTACTTCGCTGAGTACCTGGGCACACGTAATACCTGTTGTGTTCAACCAGCGCAGACGTGCCGCTTCATCGCGTAGTTCGCTGAGTGGTCCGGCAGGCTCGGTTTTGACGAACAGAATGGCGTTGTTGGGCGATGTCAGCCGAAATACCGCAGCATCTGAACAACCAACGGTCTGTCTTGTCCATGTATAACCATCTAGCTGGCTACACCATACACTCGGTGGAGTGAAAGGCTCGGTGTCCATATCAAGCTTATGCAAGCGCTGAGGTTGATCAATCTCATTCATGAAGGTGCTCATCAATATGCTGTCCCGACAGGTCATTGGTGAACTGCGGCTTAAATGTGACGACATCCTATCAACTGAGATGAGGTGTATCCAGGTGAATCAGTGATAGGGGCGGGTTGCCAGAAAAAAAACGGAGGGCCATGGCCTAGCCCTCCGCGCAACTCACCGGAGACCGGCGAGGGTGACACTGGTGCAGTCAGCAGCGATTGCTGACCGAAGCATGCGTTGATGATCAGAAATAATATTCCAGGCCCAGCAGGACGCGGGATTTGTTCCACCAGCCAGTTTCCTTGATATCGTGATTCTTCACATAGCGACCGAATACGACCAGTGAGGGATCAAGGAAAGTCAATGCCTGTACGGCGGTCAGCGAGCCACCGTTGTCGGTAACCGGGCCTTTCAGATCATCGTTCTTGGCATGGGTGACTTTAAATACCCAGTCTTCCATCTTGTAGACGGCAGCCAATTGATAGGTATTACGGGTGTAATCACCCTTGGTAGCGGTACCTAGGTCGGAGCGCAGCTCGGATTCGCCACGCATCCATACACCGTAGGCAGACAGCCCACCAACAATCGGGGTTTCGAAGCCCACTAGGTAGTTGGTGCTGTCGGAGACGGAGCTGCGCTTACGGCTGGATTCAAAGCCCGCATGCAGGGTCACCGGGCCCAGTGCCAGGTGGCCCATGCCGCTGACAACGGATGAATTGCGTACTTCGAAGTCATTCCAGACGTTGTCCTTTTGACCTACGGGGATGACGCGGTCACCGCGCCCTACTGAGATCGAGCCGGTGAATGGCCCAAGCTTGGGCGAGTCGTAGCGGACCTGGTCGGACAGGCGGACAAAGCTGCCACCGCCGGGGACTGTGGTCGCTTCGACAATCGGGCCGACACCCCCATTGGCATAGGGCCAATCCAGCGTTTCACCGAACGGTGTGACCAGCCGGCCAACACGTACTTTACCCAGGCTACCCTCAAACCCTGCCCAGGTATCGCGGGTGCCGAACGTACCGGATTCATAGGTGCGGGCAGTCAGGCCGTTGGGGCCGATAAAGCCGGTTTCGATCTGCCAGATGAACTTGGCGCCACTTTTCAGATCTTTGCTGCCCTTGAAACCGATACGGCTTTCGTTGAGTACTTCGTTGTTCTTGTGACCATCCGCCCCTTCGGTGGACATCAGACCGAATGCAACAACGCCATAAATATCGACATTCTTGATATCCGCATGGGCGCTCATCGACAGGCAAGCCGCGGCGACAGATGCGGCGATTAACTTCACGTGACGCATGGTGTTTCCCTCTCTTATTGGTGGTGCTGACAAATGACTCCTCCATCTGCGGCTTGACGGCGCCGCAACGGGCTGTACCCGAATGCCGTATGGCTACCCTGCTTGGCCAGCTTGCATTTCCAGGGCGTAAGCTGCCCCGTTGGGTCGGTTGACCCAACCTGGTACTGGTCTTGGGGTGGACTTGCTAAATGATCTGCAGTGGTGAGATGGCCCCCTTCAAGCCGCGACGGTCGTTTTGCCGTCGTCCACATGCCATGCTGACCCGGGTAATGGGGGCAGGGCGCGACCGTCACGGTCGAACAGGTGGCAACAGCGGGTATTCAGTTCGATGCGAATGGTGTCCCCGATGCGGTGGTGATGTGCTTCCGGTGCCAGTTTCACGATCAGGAATTCGGTCATGCCAGGCATTTGCACATAGGCAAACAATGCGTCACCAACATGCTCCAGCAAATCGACACGTACCTTGACGCCTTCACCATTGGTGCTGTCGTGAATGTGCTCTGGGCGCAAACCCAGTGTGACTTGTTGGCCAACACGCAAGCTTTGGCCATCCAATGGCACCTTGAAGCGGGTGTCGTCCGGCAACCGAAGGGTGACGCCTTTGGTGTTCAGGGTATCTACCGTGCAGCTCAGCAGATTCATCTTGGGTGAACCGAGGAAGCTGGCGACAAACAGATTGCGTGGACGGTCGTACAGCTCCAGCGGTGTGCCGATCTGTTCGATGTGGCCGTGATTGAATACACAGATGCGGTCGCCCAGCGTCATGGCTTCCACCTGATCGTGCGTGACATAGATCATGGTGGTTTTCAGCTCACGATGCAGTTTGGAGAGCTCCACCCGCATTTGAACGCGCAATGAGGCATCCAGATTCGACAGCGGTTCGTCGAACAGGAACACCTTGGGCTGACGCACGATGGCGCGGCCGATGGCCACCCGCTGCCGCTGCCCGCCAGACAGTGCTTTGGGCTTGCGATCTAGCAGATGGTTGATCTGCAGTACGTCGGCGGCCCATTTCACGCGATCATTGATCTCGTGCACGGAGCGCTTGGCCAAGCGCAGCCCAAAGGCCATGTTCTCGAACACGCTCAGATGCGGGTAGAGCGCATAACTCTGGAACACCATGGCCACGCCGCGTTTGGCGGGCGGTACATCGTTGGCCAATTGGTCGCCGATATACAGTTCACCACCGCTGATGTCCTCCAGCCCGGCAATCATGCGCATCAACGTTGTCTTGCCACAACCTGAGGGGCCGACGAACACCATGAACTCGCCATGCTCGATGGTCAGATCGACACCGGGCAGCGTTGGGGTATTGGCGCCTTCGTAGGTTTTTTGCAGGTTTTTCAGCGTGACGCGGCTCATGATTGGTACTCCTGCTGCTGAACAGTGGGCGGTATCGTCAGGGCGACTGGTGGTTTGCCGATGGGCTTAAACCCGCCACGCAATGCTTCCAGCAGGGCATGCAGCCCCGGTTCGCGGAAGCCGAACGTCACCAGTGCCGGCGCGGCAATATCCATCACCACGAACGGGTTCCATAACGCCAGATGCAAGTCCGGGCGGAAACGGGCTTGTTCGCTCGGACCATAGCGTTTGCGAGTGGTAGAGGCCAGGATGGTAAACCGATCATCGGCGGGCAGGTCGGCCCAGTCGAACTGGTCTGGTGATACAAAGGTCTGCAGGTCTACGTCATAGATTGTCCGCAAGCAGTCGGCCAGCGTCCGAGCACTGATACCAGGCTCGGAAATTCCATCGCAGGGCACGTCATCCTGGGCAATCAGTCGGATTCGGCTGCCTACAGCAGGAATGGATGGATTGCCAATGGCGGACAAGCCACGCATCCAAGCCTGGGTCATGATGCTGCGGTCGTGCATTTCCTGTGCACTGGAATAATCCGGCAACAGGATCGGATAATGCCCAGCCAGAACATTGACACGTGCCACACTGGTCAATGCCTGCTCGGCAGGTAGTTCACCTTTGTCGAGTACTGCCTGAATCTCGCGCACTGCACTTTCGATGTCGGCCGGGTGGCCCAGTACCAGCGCCAGATCGGCACCTGCAACCAATGAACGGGCCGCTGCCCTGGCTTGACCGTAGCGATCATCAATCGCCTTCATATTCAGTCCATCGGTGATCACCACACCCTTGTAACCCCATTGTTTGCGCAGCAGATCGGTCAGAATCCTGCTGGACAGTGTGGCAGGCCAGTCGGCATCCAGCGCGGGGTAGATGATGTGCGCGGACATCAGCATGGGCGCATCGCGCAGGGCGTGGAATGGCTTTAATTCCAAGGCTTCGATTTCGCTCAGTGGCTTGTCCACCGTGGGCAATGCCAGATGCGAATCGACATGCGTATCGCCATGGCCGGGGAAATGTTTGATACAGCAGGCCACACCACTGGCGTGGCTGCCCGTCATCCAGGCGCGGGCCAAGGCAGTGGCCCGATTGGGCTCGGCGCCGAATGAACGCTCGCCGATCACCGGGTTGTGCGGGTTGTTGTTCAGGTCCAATACCGGGCCAAGGTTGACGTTGATGCCCATTGCCTTCAAGCCACGGCCGATGGCCGCACCTACATCCTGTGCCAGCTTCAGGTCATCTGCGGCGCCCAGGCCCATGGCACTGGGTGCCTGCGGCACGAACAGAGCACGCAGTACGGCACCGCCTTCCTGGTCTACCGCAATCAGGGCATTGGGGCCCATCACATCGCGCAGGTCGGCACACAGCCGGCGGATCTGCTTCATGTTCTCGATATTGCGAGCGAACAGGCAGATGGCCCGAATATGATTGCGCCGCAGGAAATCGGCTGTGGCGGGTGTCAGCACGGTATCGGCGATGTCGCACATCACCAGTTGGCCGGGGTGAAGAGAGGTGTGCATGGGCTTGGTTATCCTTTGTTTACTTGACTGCGCCTTCAAAGCCGCGCAGGAAGTAGCGCTGCGTGAACAGGAATACGATCAGGATCGGCAGGATGGTGAGGATGGCACCGGCAGCCACCACCCGTGTCTTGAAACTGAATGCGCCGGACAGATACAGCACGCCAACCGACAGCGGGAAGTTGTCCGGGCTTTGCATGACGATGGCCGGCCAGATGTATTGATTCCAGGCGGTGACCGTGGTCAGGATGGTGATAGCGCCCAAGGCGGGTAGCGCCAGCGGCATCATGATCTTCCAGAAGATCTGCAGTTCGGTCGCGCCGTCCACCCGTGCGGCATCGATCAGGTCGCCCGGTACTTGCTCGAACGCGACCTTCATGATGAAGATGTTCACGGCCGTCACAATATTGGGCAGCACGACACCCAGGTAGGTATCAGTCAGTTGGATCTTGCTGACGGTGATGAAGTTGACCAGGAAGTTGACTTCCGAGGGCAGGATCATGGTGGCCAGAATCGCGCCAAACACCAGATTGCGGCCGGGGAATTGCATCCGTGCCAATGGGTAGGCAGCCATGCTGGAGACGATGATGGTACCGACCAACGTCAGTACGGTAATCACCAGCGAGTTCTTGAAGAAGGTCAGGACATTGATGGTCTTGAATACTTCCACATAGTTGGCCAGCGATGCACCATCGGGCAGCAGGGGTGGCGGGAAAGCGTAGACATTGCCATGGGTGGACAGCGATACCACTAAGGTCCACCACATCGGGTAGAGGCAGATCACGGCAATGGCCGACAGCACCAGATACTGAATGGCCCGTTGCATCAGCTTGCTGCGCAGGGCGCTGGTGGCGGCTTGCTTGCTCATGTCAGGGGTTGCGACGAGGGTTTGGCTAGTCATGTCGCGCCTCACTTTTGACGGGGTTGCAGGTAACGGAAGTTGACCCAGGCCAATACCATGCACACCAGGGCCACAATCGTGCTGGCTGCCAGTCCACGCCCGAAATCGAGCGACTTGATGCCGAACTGGTAGGCGTAGAACAACGCGGTATAGGTCGATTCCGATGGGCCGCCCTGTGTCATGATCTGGACTTCCTCAAAGGCTTTCAGTGCAGCCAGGGTGGACAGGATCGAGCACAGCAGGATAGTGGGCATCAGCAGTGGCACGGTGATCTTCCAGAACTTCTGCCAACCATTGGCGCCATCGAGTGTGGCGGCCTCATACACATCCTGTGGAATGGCCTGCAGACCCGCCAGATACATCACCATGTACCAGCCCAGGCCGCGCCAGATGGTGACGAACATCACTGAAAACAGCGCAATACGGTCATCCGACAGGAAGCCGATTGGTTCGTTGATCACATGCAGGGCATGCAGCACGGAATTGAGGATGCCTTCATCGTTGTACATGAAGTTCCACATCAGGCCGATGACCGAGACTGATGTCACCACCGGCACATAATAGGCCGCGCGAAACAGCTTGATACCTTTCAGATTGTTGTTGACCAGCACGGCAAGGGCGATTGACAGTACCTGGATGATCGGCACGCACAACAGGTACAGCAACGAGTTTTTCAGGCTACCGATGAACAGTTCGTCGTCGAGCAGCTCACGATAATTGTCCAGACCGACCCACTCCGGGGCAGAGATCAGGTTGTATTTGGTAAACGACAGATAGGTGCCGTAGCCCACTGGCCAAAAGGAGAAGATGGCCAGCAGAATCAAGGCAGGGGCCAGGAACAGGTAGGCCTGTACCGTCGAACGCAGCGACGTGGATTGGCGTTTCATCATGTCACCCGAGGTTGGCGGAACACGGTTGACTTGCATTTAGCAGGCGTACAACTGCCTGGTGGCATTGCCAGAGGTGGCCACAGCTACTTGCAAGTCGGGATGTTCCTGGGGCCCGGGGACTGCACCCAACGGCAGGGGCAGCCCCGAGCGGTTATGGCATCGATCTGCGCGAGATCGATCAGCTCATGTACGGCTTACTTGCGGACGATCTTCTTATCGAGGAACTCGGCAGCGTCATTCAGCGCCTTCTGTACCTCTTCGCGACCATTCACCGCTTTTTCCACGCTGGAGGCCAAGCGGTTGGAGACCTGTTCGGAATCCTTCACATTGGCCAGGTAGATGGTGCGGGTTTTATCCAGATTCTTGGCCGCCGTGGCAATGGCTTTCTTCAGCAGATCATCTTTTTCGTATTGCTGAAAGAATGGGTCCAGTGCCGCTGTCTTGGACGTGGGCAGGGTACCCGCTGCCTTCGAGAACGCCAGCTGATTGTCTGCATTGGTCAGGTAGGTGCCGAACTTGCCGATTTCCGCCAGATGCTTGGCATCCACATTCTTGGCCACGCCAAAGTTGAACATCCACCCGCCATCCACGATGCCGGTCGGGCCCACGGGCGAGGCTGCGACATCCAGCTTCTTGTACAGGTCCGGTGCATCGTCGCGAATGCGGGTCAGGGTGCTGGGGGTGGACACCAGCATGGCCATGCGGCCTTGGTTGAAGGCAGCCAGTGATGCCTGGAAGTTATCCTGCGAGAACAGGTTGTCCTTCATGAAGCCGCCAGCCTTGTATACGTCAGCAATCTTTTTGATGAAAGCCGTGTGGGCCGGTGAATTCACCGCCGCCTTGCCATCTTTGACAATATCCAGGCCGTTTTGCATGAAGTAGCCTTCGATTTTGGTCGGGCCGATGGCTGGGGCATAGCCGGCTACGCCGGTCTTGGCCTTGATCTGCTTGGCGGCTGCGAACATTTCGTCGGTGGTGCGCGGCGGCTTGTTCGGGTCCAGGCCGGCTTTCTTGAACAGTTCCTTGTTGTAGATGATGACGTTGGCGCCGTTGTAGTGCGGGAAGGCATATACCTTGCCGTTGAAGGTCACGTCAGCGATGGCGCCGGCAGCGTATTGATCCTTTTTGATCAGGGTATCAACCGGTTGCAGCAGGCCATCCTGAAAATAGTCATATGCCCAGGGCACGTTCAGGTTGATCAACGCCGGTGGTTTGCCTGCCGCGATGGAGGACGTGAACTTGGATTGGATCACATCCCATGGATAATCGACCCATACCCATTCCACATCGGCGCTTTGTGCGTTGTATTTTTTGACCAGGTCTTCAAAGTAGCCGTTGAACTTGGGCGACAGGCTCATCGTCCAGAATTCCAGCTTGGTCTTTTCCGCATGGGCCATGCTGCCCATGGCCAAGCCGCAAGCGGTCAGGGTGGCCAGCGCGATGTGTTTCATTTTCATTTTCCATCCTCCTGTTGATGCACGATTGTTGTCCGGTGCCTGCCTGCGGTGTCCGGCAAGCCAGTTCACCTGTTTTTGGGCAAAAAAGCGCCGCCCACGGTGCATGGCACCGGTGTTTACTGACGCTCTGGGGCGTCTGATTAATTGGTTCTGGTAACTTTGGCCAGGTGGCGCGGCTTGTCTGGATCGAATCCCCGGGCACGGGCCAGCGCTTCCACCATCGGATAAAAACTCTGGATCGCCAGAATCGGGTCCAGTTCGGCCACGTCCGAGGTGACCAGGGTCAGATCGCGTTCAGCGACATCGTCAGGTGCGGCCAGTAATACACGGGCGCCACGGGCACGCATCTCGCGTGCGGTCTGCAACAAGCTTTCCTGTGCTGGACCACGCGTCGCAAAAATCAGTAGCGGGTAACCATCGTCGATCAAGGCCATTGGGCCATGCTTGACCTCGGCGCTGGAGAAGGCCTCGGCCTGGATGGCGCAAGTCTCCTTGAATTTCAGTGCGGCTTCCATGGCAATCGCATGGCTCAGGCCGCGGCCCAACACCATGATGCGATCCGCATCCTGTAGCACCGGCAGGGCGGTTTGCCAGTTCTGGTGTGCGGCTTTTTCCAGCTGAGCGGGCAGTTCACGCAGGGCATCCAGCATGGCTTGATCGTCACACCAGTGGGCGACCAGTTCAGCGCCGGCGGTCAGGCTGGTGATGAAGCTTTTGGTGGCGGCAACACTTCTTTCTTCACCTGCACACAAGGGCAATACCCATTCGGCGCCTTCGGCCAGTGGTGAGCTCGCATCATTGACCAGTGCCACGGTAGTCGCACCCCCTTCGCGCAAATAATGGATCGGGCCGATCAGATCCGGGCTTTGGCCAGATTGTGATACTGCTACTGCCAGCACATCACGGGCTTCAATCGGCGAACGGTACAACGTGATCAGCGACATCGGCAGCGAGGTGACCAGTTTGCCCAGTCGTGCCATCACCAGATAGCCGAAATAAGATGACGCATGATCGGAGCTGCCGCGTGCCACAGTCACAACCGAGCGGGGCTGGTGCTCGCGCAGCGCGTGGCCCAGTTGTGACAATTTGTCCCAATTGGCACGCAGTTGTCCTGCGACGGCTTCCCCCGCAGCGCGGGCCTCGTTAAGCATCAGCGAGGTCAATGGCTTCTCCTTCCACGAAAACAGCTTTCAGTTGTAATTGTCGATTCAAAACCACGATATCGGCCCAGTTTTCTTTCGCCAGCGTGCCGCGGTCGGTCACGCCCAGATAACGCATCGGGTTGGCTGACAGTCGGTTCGATGCATCCGCAACAGTCAGGCCCAGGCTGACCAGATTGCGCAGCGCTTGATCCATTGTCAGTGTGCTGCCTGCCAAGGTGCCATCTGGCAGTCGGACACCACCCAGACATTTGGTCACGGTATGTCGACCCAATTGATAATTGCCATCTGGCATGCCCGCCGCCGCAGTCGAGTCGGTCACGCAATACAGGTGCGGGATACAGCGTAATGCCGTGCGTATTGCCCCTGGGTGCACATGCAGCAGGTCCGGAATGATTTCCGAGAACTCTGCGTGGGCCAGTGCGGCCCCAACCATGCCGGGTTCCCGGTGATGTAGGCCTGTCATGGCATTGAACAGATGCGTGAAACTGGTGGCACCGTGCTGCATCGCATCCACCCCATCTTCATAACTGCCGAGCGTGTGCCCCAGTTGTACCTTGATACCTTGCCTTACCAGCTGTTCGATCAGCTGTTGATGCCCAACCAGCTCCGGTGCTACCGTGACCAGCCGGATCGGTATGATCTCGTGGTAGGCGTTGACTTCCGCCATAACACCGCTGCGCGCATAGTTGGGTTGTGCACCTAGTTTGCCCGAATTGATGTAAGGTCCTTCCAGATGAACGCCCAGCATTCGTGCTCCATTGGCGACCCGTTTCGGGTAGATACAGTGCAAATCCTTCAAAGCCTTGGCAATGTCCTCGGTCGGTGCCGTCATGGTGGTAGCCAGAAACGAGGTGGTTCCATGCGAAGCGTGCATCAGTGAGACGACTTCGCCGGCATTGCCGCCTTGCATGATGTCCATGCCACCACCACCGTGGATGTGCAGATCCACGAAACCGGGCAGAATCAGGTCGCCACTGTCGCTTTCCGCTGCCAGCATGTCGCCGGTAATGTCGGTAATTCGTTCACCAAATCCGATACTGCCGTATACCCAACCCTGGGGGGTCAAGATGTTGCCATTCAATCTACGCATCAGCTTGTGCTCGTTAGTCCGCTTATGCGGAACTTGTTCTCTCTCTGGCCGTGCCAACCCACTGCAGCAGCGCACAAAGCGCAGAGCAAGGGTGATGACAAGCTGCCTTGTCCATTGGCGAAAACCTGGTGGTTAACGCCGCAGTTCGGCGACGAAATCGTAATAATCACTGCGACAGTAGGAATAAGTCAGTTCCACTGCTACATTGTTTTCAAGGTAACCAATCCGTGTGATCAGTAAGATCGCGTCTCCGGGGCGGATACCCGCCAGCTCTGCAACGGTGGGCGAAGCGTTCACGGCCTTGATATGCTGCAGTGCCCTGACTACCGGCGTGCCGCGCTCATCCAGATAACGGTATAGTGAATCGGTCACCAGTGCCGGGTCCGGCAGTATGTCAACCGGCAGGGAGCTGGATTCCACCGCCATCACCACGCCATCCGCTGTACGCAGGCGTTTCAGCCGTGCCACCTGGCTATCCGGCGACAAACCCAGTCGAAACATCTCTTCTTGCGTGGCGGTGCCGACCGAGCGACCTACCCAGCGCGATCCCGGTTCGTAACCACGTTGTTTCAGTTCTTCGCTGAAGCTCGAGAGTCGTGACAGCGGTTGTTCGAGCTTCGGAGCGATATACGTACCCGAACCTTGCTTGCGTACGATCAGCCCTTGATCCAGTAGTAGATCCATTGCTTTGCGGGCTGTTACCCGCGAAATGCCCAGTACCTCACAGAAGGCACGTTCCGAAGGCAATGCTTCGTCCGTCTTCCAGAACCCGGTGTTGATCGCCTCTTCCAGCTTGCGGCTGAACTGCAGATACAGCGGGGTGGGGTTGTTATCGTCCGGCTTCAGTGCCAGCAAGCTTTTCATGTCCTTGACCATGTAAGGTGTGTCCTATCAGCAATAGCGCGCCGGTAGCGGCATCATGTTGTGCGTCGCGAACGCGACGACGTTGCGCCTCCGTCAGATAGGTTAGCATGTAGCGCGCCAGGCCCCCGCACAATGCCAGCGGCAAAACATTGTTATCATCCAAAGCGTCGATCATGCGCGATACCTCAACCCCGGCCCGGCGTAACAAATCCGCTGCGGCTGGGTCGGTCTGTGCATGTTTGACCACGATCGGCGCCAATTGTGCATAAGCAGCCTGGTTGGCACCGCCCAGCCAGGTCAGCAGCAAATGGGTGGAACCACCACAGAAATTCAGCAGATCCCGCGCAAAATCCGTCATCGCTGCGCGGCCATCCAGTGCCTGCTGGGCAAGGGGGATGGCATGCAAACCCAGCCACGCGCCACTGGCTTCATCGCCGGATGGAAACCCCCAGCCCCCCACTTCAATCCGTTTGCCGTCGCCGTTGTGCGACACCCCAACACTACCCGTGCCGATGATGACGATGGCGCCGGCCTGCCCGCCATGGGCGCCCATCAGCGCAGTGTAGGAGTCGGTCTCGGTGACCAGTTTGGCCAGTGGTGGAGCGGTTTGGATGAATTGCCGCGCCCATTCCGGATTGTTGATACCGGAAAGCCCCGCAGCTAGGGCGAGGTGTGCATAGGGCACGTCGCCCAAACCTGCCTTGTTGAAGGATTCGACTAGTGCCAGTTTGATATTTCGCCAAGCTTGGTCGATGCCTTGCCCAAGTGCGGATGGTCCGGCTTCTGCGTAGGCCAGTTCATTACCATTGACGTCTGCGATGCGGACGCGGGTTAGTGTGCCACCACCATCTACACCCGCTAGAAATTTGATTACATTATCCATATTCATCAATATCCGGTATTGCTGACGTCAAGGCGGGCTGCGCTTAAGCGGCCCAAATTGGTTATCAAGTTGTAATAACATTAACACCAAAGAAAAACCATGTAAATACCACTTTGATACTTTTCCGTAAATTGGTATTGACTAATGTACTAACATAGTATGGAGTGATTGTTTTTCAATGGCTTGCGGAAACAATTGCAAGATTGTGTCTTATCAAATATATCGAATTGGTGTTTTGTTTCAGTGTGAGTTCAATGCTTCAGGGGTTGAAACCGGCAGTTCGATATGGGCAATCAGTCCACCTTCAGGGTGATTTCGCAATACCAGTTGCCCGCCATGCGCATGAATGATGTTTCGTGCGATGCTTAGCCCCAGTCCCATGCCCTGTTGGTTTCTGGCTTTGCCGTGTGGCAGACGCATATATGGGCTGAACAGCTTGTCCTGCAGCTCTGGCGGCACGCCCGGGCCATGGTCACGCAACTGCAAGTGAATGACATCCTGTAGTTGGCAAAGACTGATATCGACACGATCTCCATAACGCAGCGCGTTATCCAGCAGATTGCTGATGGCTCGCTTGATCGCCAGGGGTCTGGCCATCAAGGTGGTGGTGGTCAGGTCCAGGGTTACTTTGTGCCCGGCCAGCATGGCCACATGTGCCATCCGTTCCAACAGGGTATCCAGCCTTATTTGTGTCTGGTTCTCATGAATATCCGTGTCCTTGACGCTTTGCAATGCACCTTTCACCATCATGTCCAGTTCGTCCAGATCTTCGTGATAGTCGGCCTTCAGGGTTTCGTCATCCAGCAGTTCGGTACGTAACTTAAGCCGGGTGATGGGGGTGCGAAGATCATGTGAGATCGAAGCAAACAAGCGCTCCCGATCGTCCAGAAAACGTTGAATGCGCTCTTGCATCGCTTGGAATGCTTTGGCAGTTTTCAGGAATTCCTGGCTGCTGTTTTCCGGCAAGGGCCCCATCGATACTCCTTTGCCAAACGCATCAGCATGTTCCGCCAGCTGTGCCAATGGCCGGGTCAGCCAACGCACAACCCACATCGACAGCAGTAGCACTACGCCCAAGGTCAACAGTTGTAACAACAACCGGTCACGAGGGAAGGGATTGTGGCTGTCCAGAAAATACGGATCAGGCATGACGGTAGCCAAGTACAGCCAACCTTCATTCTCGATTTCGGTCTGAATCACCAGTACCGGTGCAGGGCGTGGCTTCAACAGCAAAGTGTGGGCGATCCAGTTTTCCGGTAGGTCTTCGACAGTGGCCCCTTCATCGGATACTGGTAATTGCTGTGGCCAAGCAAACGCCACACGCAAGTCACCTAGTGACTGCTGGCGGATAGTGCGGATGACGGTATCGCTCACTAGCTCAGTCAGCGGTGCATCCTGAATTGATGTGAGTGCTACTGGTGCATGATTCACATTCACAAAAAACCGCGTCCCACCCATCTCCCGTAACTGATCCAATAAAATTGGCCGGTAATTGGGCGGCAACTCCCGAAAAAACCGAATTGCCTCCGCCGCACTCGCCCCAATATGCGTTGCTGCCTCGGTCAATTCCTGCTGCGCCTGATGCTTCAACTGAATCGCCCAGATCAGATTGCCGATCAGTTGGGCAGTCAGCACACCCAATGTCATGACCAGCATCAGGCGACTGCGTAGGGAGTGGGGGAGGTGGGGAGTGAACGGCATGGGGTTAGGAAGAAAATTGGTTTGTGTGAATGGTACTCGGGGGAATGGGCCAACTTTTAACTTATGCGCTAACGGATACCACCCCCGCCGCAAACACATATCCCGCTCCGCGTACTGTCTTGATCAGCGCTGGTTCTTTGCCGTCGTCGTGTAGTCGTTGCCGAAGTCGGCTGATCTGTACGTCCAGTGATCGATCCAGTGGGCCCAGGTCACGGCCGCGGGTTTGTTCAGCGAGCAGGCTGCGGTCGAGGATTTCGCCGGCGTGTTCGACCAAAAAGCGTAATAGTTGGAAATCCATACCGGTGAGGCGGATCAGTTCGCCATCGGGGGCGGTGACGATACGTTCCAGGGCATCCAACACGAATCCATTGAATTGGTAATAGCGGGGCGGGTTGGCTTGATCGGCACCGGTGCGGCGGTGAATGGCCTTGATGCGCGCCAAGAGCTCACGTGGATTGTAAGGTTTGGCAATATAGTCGTCAGCGCCCAGTTCCAGGCCGACGATGCGGTCGGTTTCGTCGGAGCTGGCAGTGAGCATGATGATGGGGACGTTACAACGGCGGCGCACGGCTTGGCACAAGGCGAAGCCGTCAGTATCGGGCAACATGACATCCAGTATCACCAGCGACAATTCATCCTTATGGCGTTCAAATTCGGCCATGAAGCTGGCGCCGTCCTGAGCCAGTTTGACATCGTAATTGTTTTTTTCCAGATAGGTTTTCAGCAGGGTACGGGTTTTCTGGTCGTCATCAACGACGAGGATGCTGCGGGTCATGAGTGTCCTGCCTCAAAAAACGGGTGACGGCGCTCAGCTTACGTTGGACATCTGCGGCAGTCACGTTGTCGTCAATAAAAAAGCGATGTACCTGGGCGATGATGGCATCCTTGAACCGGTCGTCTGCAGCCATGCGGTGTGTCAGGCTGGGCGCCAGCTTGCCACGTGCAAAGCTTTGCCAGGAACTGCGGGCACAGCTGTCCAGCAGGCTGGGGTTGAGATTGCGCAGTACCGGTACCGAGCCCTTGATGCGGTTATAGCCCAGCTGTAGCCGCTGGGTGGTGATCTGGCCGGCCAGTTGCCACTGCATTTCCTGCCGGCTGTAATCGCCGCTGAACATGACCAGGGTATCGATGCTGTACAGGTGTGCATCTTGGCTACCGGGGACTGCGACACACCAGAAATCTTGCTCCGGTTCCATGCCCAGTGCCATTGCTTCACCTTTGGCCCAGTCACCCATGATGAACATGGCGGCTTCGTTTTTGGCAAACCGTTTGACTTGCTCATCCCAGCTGATTTCCTGTAATGGCGGCATCCATTGTTTCAAACGGCGTAACCTGGCCAATGCATTGGCGAAGCGGCTATCTTGAAAGGCTGCCGGCTGCTGGGCAGCGAACAGGTCGCGATAGAGCATGGTTCCACCTTCAGCCAGTACCAGGCTTTCAAACAGGGTGGCGACTTGCCAGGGTTCGCTACTTTGTAATAGAGGTGTGATGCCAGCCTTTTTGATGCTGGCAGCAGTAGATTCAAATTCCGCCCAGGTCTGCGGCGGGGAAAGCTTCAAACGTGCAAACAGCTTGCGATTCACCAGTAGCGTATTGATTCGGTGTATGCCAAGTGGAGCAGCGACCACGTGGTCGCGAAAACGGATGGTGTCATATACCGCCGGGAACAGATTGTCCTGCCATTGGCCATCACGTGCGGTGCCATCCAGTTCCAGCAACAAACCCAGATCTGCCCATTCCATCACCGGGTAACCATTGAGTTGTGCACTGGCTGGTGGTTGGCCGGACAATACTCGGCTTTTCAATACTTTCATGGCACCCGTACCGCCGCCGCCAGGCACGGTGGCATCACGCCAGGGAATATTGTCTTCCGTGACCTGGCGTGCCAGCCAGTCAACAGCGCGACGTTCGCTTTGCGATGTCCACCAATGCAACACGTCCAACGGCTCTGCCATCAACTTAGCGGCGGGCAGTAGGGTTGTCATCACAATCAAAAGGGGGGCGATTAATCGGTACATGGTCTGGAACGGGGCTGACTATAACGTAAGCTTTTCTGCGGTTTTGTAACAAATTATCACGCCAGAGACTGATCCGGCGAGCAGGGAAGTACGGCGCAACCCTTGCTGGATAAGGATTTGATTGAGTGGTGGATTGGCACTTTGTAAGGAAATGTAACAGCGTCTATAGACGGGATGTTGGAATGTCAAATAAAAACAATGGCTTGATGTGTTGTTGCGGATTTGTGTGTGGTACGTGGTGTCACACAGGGCTCGGTGATAAGGTGCACGCCATGGGTTGTTCAGTTGTGACCATTCAAATACCACCAACAAGAGGAGATGGGCATGCAAGCCTATAACAAAATCGCCGCCATGATCGCGATGCTGGGTAGCATCGGCATGGCACATGCTGGTACGTTGACCATTGAAAGCTGGCGTGTGGATGACAAAGTGCTGTGGGAGGATGTGTTGATCCCGGCCTTTCAAAAGCGTCACCCCGGCATCACCATCAAATTCGCACCCACCACCCCGACCGAATACGATTCCAGCCTGACTGCCCGCCTGACAGGTGGCACGGCGGGGGATTTGATCACTTGCCGGCCATTCGACAAATCGTTGGATCTGTTCAAGAAAGGCCATCTGGATAAGCTGGATGGCAAGCCAGGTATGGAAAGCTTCCCAACTGCAGCCAAAGTGGCTTGGCAGACCGATGATGGCAAGGACACCTACTGCATGCCGATGGCCTCGGTCATGCATGGCTTTCTGTATAACAAGAAGATTTTCAAGGATTTGAACCTGACGCCACCCAAAACGGTGGATGAGTTCTTCAAGGTATTGGGTGCCATCAAACAGACTGGCAAGATCACGCCACTGGCCTTGGGTACCAACGATCAATGGGAGACCAACCAGATCGTGTTCACCGGCATCGGCCCCAATTACTGGCAGGGTGAAGAGGGCCGTAAGGCATTGATTGCCGGCAAGGCCAAGTTTACCGATCCGCAATATGTTGCCGCGTTTGAGCAGATGGCCAAGTGGGGGCCTTATCTGGGTAAGGGCTTCAGTTCGCAGACCTATGCCGACAGCCAGAACCTGTTTGCGATGGGCCGTGCTGCCATTTTCCCAACGGGATCGTGGGAAATTGCTTACTTCAACCAGAATGCCAAGTTTGAATTTGGTGCTTTCCCGCCGCCAGTACAAAAGGTAGGTGACAAGTGCTTTATTTCAGACCACACCGATATCGGCATTGGCATCAATCCAAAATCCAAAAATCGGGATGAAGCCTACAAATTCCTGGCTTGGGTTGGCTCGCAGGAATTTGCCGATTTGTATACCAACAAGGTCACGGGCTTCTTCTCGCTTTCCAATCATTTGATTGCAGTGAAAGACCCCGTCGCCAAGCAGATGCTGGATTGGCGCAAGAGTTGCGCTTCGACTATTCGCTTGAATGCGCAAGTGCTGAACCGTGGCGAACCCAATATGGAAACCGAGCTGTGGACGGTTGGCAGCCAGGTGTTGAATGGCAAGATGGCACCGAAGGATGCCGCCACGCGCCTGCAAAGTGGTTTTGCCAAGTGGTACAAACCACAGCAGAAGTCCTGATACACCCTAGGTTCTGTTGACTTAGTTTCATAGCTCGCGCCGATCCGAGTTTTGGGGCAAGACTAGACGCCGCGAGCGCCGTATAGCGGGCTATATCAGCGAGTGGCAACGACGGATTGCCCCAAAAATCGGTTCGGCCCATGGGGTTGGTCTGCTTTTGGGCTTGCCCCGTTGTCGCAAACCGCTTGTATAGATCACTATGTGGCGCGCTTTGCTTCTAGGCGCATGCCCAAAATCAGGCCAACGCGTGCGTGAAACTACGTCAACAGAACCTAGGCCATCGGCAAAACCATGATGGTTTTGCCGATGGCCTGTGGTGAAGGAATGTTTCCGACAGTCTGAGGGCAGCCCGTCTTGAATCAGGGCTGTCACCTTGAGACTGGCTGATATTCCATGCTGCGTTCAACCCGATCGGGGATTGTCATGAAACGCTATTTTCCCTGGCAGGCCATTGTCTTCCTGTTACCTGCCTTATTGATCTATTCCGCGTTCAGTGCTTTGCCATTGCTGGATACCTTGCGACTGGGCCTGTATGCGACGGATGAAACCGGTGCCCAGCATTTTGCAGGGTTGGCCAATTACAAGCTGCTGATGTTCGACCCGCAATGGTCGGATGCTTTCTGGAATGCCATGTGGAACAACTTGAAGTTCTTTGGCATGCACATGCTGGTCCAGAACCCGGTGGGACTATTGCTGGCTACCTTGCTGAGTGTACGCGGCCTGAAAGGTGCCCGTACCTATCGTACGCTGATCTTCCTGCCAACCCTGCTGTCTGTAGTCATTGTCGGGTTCATTTGGCAATTGATCCTGTCGCCACTGTGGGGGGTAGGCGAGCGGTTGATGGGTTATGTGGGCTTGGCTGATCACTTTCAGCCTTGGCTGGGTGAAGAGGGTTCGGCACTGATTACATTGTCGTTGATCTCCGTCTGGCAGTTTATCGGTGTGCCGTTGATGTTGATCTATGCCGCGCTGTTGGCCGTGCCGGAGGAAATTGTCGATGCTGCCGTGGTGGAAGGGGCCAGCGCCTGGCGTATCTTCTGGGAGATCAAACTGCCGTTGATCTACCCCACATTGGGCTTGGTCACCATTTTGACCTTTGTCGGTAATTTCAATGCATTCGACCTGATTTATTCGGTCAAGGGTGCGCTGGCTGGGCCGAACTACAGCACCGATATTCTGGGCAGTTATTTCTACCGCACCTTCTTCGGTTACCAATCGCAGATCGGCAGCCCAACCATGGGTGCAGCCGTGGCCACCATGATGTTTCTGGTCATCCTGTGTGGGGTTGCGGTGTATTTCTACGCTATTCAACGCAAGCTGCAACGTTACGAATGATGAGGCGAACCATGAACCAAGCCGCTTCCACCACCTTTGCCGACCTGGCGGAACAGCCTGTGCCCGCAGCGCATCGCGCCTGGCTGCAACGTGCAAGCAAGCCGATGTCAACCGGCTTGCTGCATCTGACCCTGCTGGCCTATACAGTACTGGCCTTGTTTCCGATCGTGCTGGTATTGATCAACTCGTTGAAAGCGCGTGATGCGATTTTTGACGACCCCTTGGCGTTTTCCAATGCCGAAACGCTCTCACTGATCGGTTATGAGAAGGTATTGGCCAAAGCTAATGTGCTGCTTTACTTTGGTAATAGCTTTACTGTCACACTGATTTCACTGGGCTGTATCGTGCTGTTCGGCGCCATGGCGGCCTGGGCGCTGACAGAATACAAATTGCGGATCAATCGCTGGCTGATGTTGTATCTGGCTTTTGGCATCATGGTGCCGATCCGGTTGGGAACGGTCAGTATCCTATCGTTGATGGTCAAGCTGGAACTGGTCAACACGCTGATGGCGCTGGTATTGGTGTACACCGCACAGGGCTTGCCATTGGCGGTAATGATTTTGTCCGAATTCATCCAGCAGATCCCCAAGGAATTGAAAGAAGCCGCCCGTTGTGACGGGGTCGGTGAATTCCGCATCTTCTTCCAGATCATCCTGCCCCTGATTCGCCCGGCCGTGGCGACAGTGGCCGTGTTCACCATGATCCCGGTGTGGAACGACCTATGGTTCCCGTTGATCCTTGCACCTAGTGATCAGACCCAAACCATCACCCTGGGTGTACAGCAGTTCCTGGGGCAGTTCGTGACGGATTGGAATGCGGTATTGGCCGCTTTGTCGCTGGCGGTGTTGCCAGTGCTGGCGCTGTATGTAGTGTTTTCCAAGCAGTTGATCAAGGGGCTGACGTCGGGGGCGGTGAAGTGAGAGTTCACTAGAACTGGTGGCTTTTCTGGCCTTGTTGCACATTGCAGTTATCAACATAAATCAGGAAAGACTCGATCGGTGGCGCTTCCAAGAACGGGTATCCCGTGTGGCGCGCCGAGTATCGCAAGACTGCGGGGGGATTTCCGCGAGGACTGTTTGAGCCCGTAGGGCGAGTTCCGCAGCGGCTCCGCAGGCTGAGAAGCGCAGGGAACCCTGACTTTGTCAGGGCGCATAACCCGGGTCGCTTTTTCTTTGGATACTTTCTTTTGGCGAGGCAAAAGAAAGTATCTCGGCTGCGGGACGATATCCCGCCCTAATACATACAACCACGACTGCATTGCAAGCGGGCGTTTGCTCATTGCAATTGCAAAGGAAACGACTATGGCAAGCGTAACCCTCAACAACCTCAGCAAATCCTACGACGGTAAGCAGCAGGTATTGTCCGGCATCGATCTCGATATCCAACACGGTGAATTCGTGGTGTTGGTCGGTCCCTCCGGCTGTGGCAAATCTACCTTGTTACGCATGCTCTGTGGGTTGGAAGAGATCACCGGGGGCGAGATGCAGATTGACCGTCGTCGCGTCAATGACCTGCCACCAGCGGAACGTGGCATCGCCATGGTGTTTCAAAGCTATGCGCTGTACCCGCACATGACGGTTTACAAGAACATGGCGTTTGGCCTGCGTGTGGCGGGGGAGGGCAAAGCGGATATCGATCGTCGTATCCGCCATGCAGCAGGGATTCTGAAAATCGATCATCTGCTGGATCGCTTGCCACGGGCGCTGTCTGGCGGCCAACGCCAGCGGGTTGCCATTGGCCGTGCCATTGTGCGGGAGCCCAAGCTGTTTCTATTTGACGAGCCACTTTCCAATCTGGATGCCGCATTACGTGTGCAAACTCGGTTGGAGATTGCCAAGCTTCATCGTGAACTGAATGCGACCATTGTCTATGTCACCCATGATCAGGTCGAGGCGATGACCTTAGGCGACAAAATTGTGGTGATGCATGACGGCCAGATTCAACAAGCTGGCCGGCCATTGGAGCTCTACCAGCAACCTGCCAATCTGTTCGTGGCCACCTTCATTGGCTCACCGAAAATGAACCTGCTGGATGGCTACATCCGGCAGATTGATACAGACCACATACTGGTAGGGCTGGCTGGTGGGCAAACTGTTCGGGCCGAAGTGGATGGCAGCAATCAGCTGGTTGGTGAGGCGGTTACGCTGGGTATCCGTGCGGAACAGCTTGCGGAAGATACATCGCATAGCGAAGTGTTCACCGGCACGGTAAACATTGTGGAGCATCTGGGCGAGGCCAATTATCTCTACCTGATGCTGGACTCGGGGGCCGAACTGGTGGTGCGGGGCGATGGCAATCGTATGATTGGCCGGGGTGAACACATCAGGATATCAGCACCGGCGAGTGCGTTTCATGTGTTTGATCAACAGGGTGTCGCGCTACGACGGTTATGTCCTGGTAATGTTGCTGGGCGCCACTAAGCGCCGCTAACAGAGCTCTTCTGGTGATGTTGCGCAAGCTTGTCGTACTTGATGGCATTGCAAGGTGGGCATCGACTCTGGCTAATGCCTTGGCTATGATGCTGCGTTTTGCGGCAATTTGATTTCATGAAGTTACGTTTCACCCTACTGACCTTTGCTACATTGTTCTCACTGAATACCTATGCCTGCCTTAACACTTATGAAGAAGTAGAGACAATTGTTAATGAGCAGGGGGAAAAGATTGATGCCCGTAACGTGCTCAATATATTGGAGTGGGATTACAAAGAAGCCAATAACTACGCCGTAGAACTGATTTTATCGCATCAGCACCCCAAAGCCATCGAGCTGCTATTGGCAATAGAAGACAAATTTCCTGACCATTTTCGTACGGCGGCCAATCTGGGCACGGCGTATGAACTGGCTGGTAGCAACGAACTGGCGTTGAAATGGATCAAGGAAGGGGTACAGCGCAACCCACAGGATCATCAAGGCACCGAATGGCTGCATGTGAAGATTCTGGAAGCCAAGCTGGCCATGCAGCAGCAACCGGATTGGCTTGCCAGTCATACGGTGACGGGGTTGGATTTTGGCAAGCAGGTGAAGCCGATTTTACCAACAACGATACCCGCCGATTTCCTGGGCCAGCCCCGTACATTGGATGATTACCGCAAGGCGTTATCGTATCAATTGACGGAGCGCATGAAATTGGTGAAGCCGCACGATGCGATTGTGGCCGACCTGCTGTTTACTCAAGCGGATCTGGCAAGCCTGGCGGGCCAGGACAATGCAGCCACCCTGTACCGATCGGCATTGGACTATGGTGCGACCAAGCACGTATTGGCTCGTACCCGGTTACAGGGATTGCCGGATGATGAGGCGGGTGTTTGGATTGCCGCTACAGTGGCAGGCGGGGTCTTGCTGTTGGGTGGTTGGGTTGGGTTCGTTAAACGCCGAAAGAAGATGGATCGGGATGAGTAGAAACGCCAAATATAGGCTGGTCTTACTGGTATCGGTGTTGTTACCTTGGCTGAGCTTCTTTGTTTTATCTGAGTTGCTACAAGCCCTGGCTCATTTTATCCCCCACACTTTCACCGAACGCACACTGCATAACTTGTTCCGTTGTGTGATTGTGTTATCTGCATTGACGGCAATCTGGTCTGCGTGTCAGCTTGATAAGCCTTGGCGAAAGAAAGGTTGGTCGGTGGGTCTGGTACTGGTGTTCGTGACCTTGCCTTATCTGGCCGCAGTCGCCGTCTTGCCCTTGCACCACCACTGCTGGGAGCCCAACCATTACTTGGAACAGCCTTCTACGATGGATGATGTTCCATGTGAATAGTGATAGGGCTGCATACCCCGGTCAGCTGTCAATACGGCCTAGTTTGACTGGACTATTTGCTGATCCGCTTGATTTCCATCACGCCACCCATCTGACTGTAAAAGAAATAGCCTGATTGATTGTCTTTCAACCATGTGATCGCTGCGCGCTGTTTGGGCGGAACAAAGCAGAATAGATCTTCATCATTACCCGCACAATCCGCACCTTGTTGGCTGGCTGGTGGCCAGTCCATTTTCTTCCAGAATGTGCTACGTTCCTTGTCGGAAAGTTTGTGCAGCTGTGTGGTTGAATTGTCGCCATGCATGATCAATTCATAGGTGTTGGCTTTGGGCTGGATGGTCCACACCACTTCATTCGGTTTTTTTACAAATGCATGCCCGAATTGACCTGCCAAAGTGTCTTGTGCAAACAAGGCTGTACTGCATAGGCCAAAGGTGAGCCCGAGAAGGAGATGTTTCATGGTGATTTCCTGTTGTAAACGGCATCAGTGGCCGATGTACGTGGATTTTGCCGTGAACGCGAGGTGCCTGCAATTGCGAATACATCACATCACCTGATCCGGCTACCATAACGAATGGTTTTGACTTCGCCTTCTTCAAAATCCAGATACGTAATAAATTGTCCTGGCCCGGGGTTGTAAGTCCAACGGTCGATGGGTTCCAGCGCGTAGCTTGTTTCGCCCGGCTTGCCGTGCTTGTCGCAGGTAATGGGGACTTTGCGCCAGATGGTTTCCACCATGGCGGGCTCACCGCAGCGTAACTTCACGTCATACTTGCGGGTGCCAACGTCGACGATTTCATTTTTGTCCTGTAATACTTCTACCGCAATGAAGCCATGCTCTGTGTATGCGATACTGTATCTACCCCACTTTCAACAGGATATTCAGCGTGCCCGCTTCATTCTATTTTGATGACCCGGATGAAGGGCTGTCCCGTACGACAAGCCATCCCCGATTCGTGGCTGTGGCGACAGATGACTTCTACTATGATGCGACAGATGATTTCAGCCCGTTTGGCAATGATGATGGCTTTGATGCCTTGTCAGGGTTGGAGGATTGGTATCGCGACTACGGTGCTCGGGCAAATGTCCCGGTGTATCTGGATCAGCTGATCACCAGTTGGGGATTGGGTGTGCCGGCAGAGTTGATCCATGCAGCGGTGAGCGATATAGCCAGCTGGTTGGGCCAGAAGGAAATCCATCTGACTTATCTCAAGTCGGAATGTGGTGCGCGGCTGGCAACGGCATTTGGACAAATGAAGATCGCCGGGAAGATTGATCGTACCGTGATGAAAGAAGGCTCGGCGGCCATTCGATGCATGCTGTGGCTAAATCAACGTGCCCGAATCGAGTTCCCGAATTGGCGATTTGCCGATCATGAACAAAAGCGTCTGGAGGCGATGCAAATGGCGTTGAGTGCGTTTTAAGCGCCGCTAACAAAGCCCTCCTGGTGTTGTTGCGCAAACTTGTCATACTTTCGTAGGGCCTTCGTTTGTACACCTCGTCAGAACTGAACGTTGCGTTACCCACCAGATCACCTCATGACACCGATTACGCGATTTTCGCTGGCCAAGCATACTGGCCCTTATGAGCAATGGCCCAGTCGGACACGATTGTTTTGTGACAGCATTGAGACTGCGACCGACGTGCCGGGCTATTGTCTGTTGCATCAATACCAGTTGCGGGACGGGTATTTGCTGGTGACGGACTGTGACTGCCCATATGAAGAAGAAACGATTTTTGTGCTGCTTGATGCCGAATGCCGCCTGATTGCCTACCTGCCATTCATCCCGTTTTACTACAGCTCTTTCAACCTTGATCGTGTCGAGTGGGTTGATGAAACCAATCTGATCGCTACATTTGAGGGCTACGCACCCTGGCGTATCACGATTCGACCCTGGGGTATTCCATACCTTCGGTCGCGTTTGGTGGCAAAGCGGCTTCGTACTTGAGTCGATGGTCTGCTGAGTTGCCTTTCTGTGCCTTGGTGGCATGAAGTCAGTTCGGTCTCATGCTTTTGCAAACGTAGGGTGTTGACAATCATTTAGGAACATAAAGCGTGTCAAACAAGATTAAAGCTGTGATTGCCATTGTCATGGTGGCATTGTGTACTTGGTTCTATTTCACGCCGCATCTGGCCATTCGTGAAATGCGGGCGGCGGCAGAGGCCAAGGATGCGGTTAAGCTGGCAGGTTATGTTGATTTCCCTGCATTGCGCGAGAACCTGAAAGCCAGTTTCAATGCCAAGATGACATCGGAAATGGCCGCAGGCAGTGGTAGCAATCCTCTAGGGGTGCTGGGTGCCATTTTTGCGGCAAAGATTGTTGATCCGATGATCGATGCGCTGATCACGCCGGAAAGCCTGTTTCTACTGATGAAGGGGAGCAAGCCCAAGGCTATCGATCTACAGCATCAGGATACGGCCACCACTACTGAGTCACAATCAGACAAACCAGAAACCACCACAACTTCCGCCTATGAAAGCTTTGACCGGTTTGTGGTGACGGTGAACAAAAACGGCTCAATCGAACATTCGGTCGGTCTGGTGTTCATGCGAAACGGCTTGTTCTCCTGGAAGCTGTCCGCATTGCGGTTGCCGTTGTCATGATGAGCGGTGAACCGTACACAGTAAGGAAGGCGATGCATGGCGCAGTACACCGCTGAAGTACTCTGGTTGCGTGGTGAGCAGCAATTTCTGGATAACCGATACAGCAGGCGACATCGGCTACGTTTTGATGGCGGTATTGAGGTTGTGGGTTCATCTTCCCCGAACGTGGTCCCGGTGCCGATGTCCGACGAGGCTGCGGTGGACCCGGAAGAGGCGTTTGTTGGATCGCTGTCTAGTTGCCACATGTTGTGGTTTCTCTCCATTGCGGCCAAGCGCCAGTTCCGTGTCGATCGGTATGCAGATACGGCTGTCGGGGTGATGGCACGTAATGTGGAAGGCAAGCTGGCGATGACCGTGGTGACGCTTCGGCCTGTCGTGGTGTTCTCTGGCGAACGATTGCCGACCCGACGGGAAATCGAGCAGATGCATCATGAGGCGCATGATGCGTGTTTCATCGCCAATTCAGTGAAAAGTGAAGTCCGGTGTGAGCCGGTGTTTGATGGAAGCCAGCTGTAGGCAATTGATCGACTCATGAAGTGTCAGGTGTGAACTGAATGTTGACCTGTCCGCCCAGATGCGGGTTGTCAATGGATCACGCAGGCTGTGGCGGGTCTGGTGCGTTGAATGCGTTGGCGTGATGTAAATGACTGAAGGATATCTTGTTGCAATTGTTCAAACACAATCGGCAGGCTGTGCTGTGGCTTGCCCTATGCGGCCTGTTTTCGCCCGCATCGGCCTGCCTGAGCGGCTATGAGGAGCTGGATGCCATGCAGGCTGCGGGCATGTCAGTTGATGCTGCGGGAGATATCAGCGCAAAGGGCTGGGATTACAAGGCGGCCAACAATTATGCGGTGAAACGCATCCAGAAAGGGGATTACGCCAAGGCGATCGTGGTACTGGAGGCGATCGAGAAGCAGTATCCTGGCCATTTCCATACGGCTGCTAACCTGGGGACCGCTTATGAGTTGATAGGCAACAATCAGTTGGCACTGCAATGGATCAAGCAAAGCGTGGTGCGCAGTCCGCACGACCCGCAAAGTGCGGAATGGTTACATGTGGCTATCCTGCAGGCGAAACTGGCACTGGCCAATCAACCGGATTGGTTGAATTCGCACTATGTTACCGGTGTGGATTTTGGCAATGGGGCGGAGCCTGTCAAGCCACGTGATCCGCTGCAGGATTTCCAGGGTAAGGCCAGAACACTGGACGAACTTGACCGTGCGTTATCGCGGGTGTTGAAAGAGCGAATGAAACTGGTGAATCAGCGCGACCCGGTGATGGGTGATTTATTGTTGACCCAGGCGGATCTGGCCAGTCTGACACACACCGACGATCCGGAAGGCGGGTATCGATCGGCATTGACGTATGGTGCAAACAAGCAGGCGCTGATCAACAAGCGTCTGCAAGCATTGGAAGCACGTCAACCTGCCGGGCATGCTTTCATGACGGGTGTCGCTGGGGTGTCTGTTGTATTTGGCCTGACTGCTTGGCTGTATTGGCGATCCCGGTTGCGTCGTTCTGATTGATTGGGATCGCTTCAGGTGGCGATCGGGAGCTGGATGAAATCCCGGCGTGTTATGACAATGGAGGAGAATACAGAATGGTAAATGGGTCATGTTTGTGCGGCGATGTGCGTTTTGAACTGGCGGGTGAGCCGCAGTTCATCAATCATTGCCATTGCTCGATGTGCCGCAAAGTGCATGGTGCGGCATTTGGAAGTTTTCTTCATGCCGATGGGGCAGGTTTCCGCTGGTTGGCTGGCGAAGACAAGGTGAGACGATTCGATTCGTCACCGGGTAATGTCAGGGCTTTTTGCGAGCGATGTGGGTCAAATATGCCTGTGCTGGAGGAGGGAGGGGCCCATGTCATCATCCCGGCAGGCACGCTGGACGATGATCCGAAGTTGAAACCGATCGTGCATATTTTTACCGCCAACAAGGCGCCCTGGTATGAAATTACCGATCACCTGCCACAATTTGCGGGCTTCCCACCTGATTCCTTCTGCGACGATCTTAATTAGGAAATGCGCAGCAGTGATTGCTGCGCATGCTGTTTGAGGAGGGTGAACGGTACCTGGTGTTCGATCAGGATTCCGCTGCAAACACCGACTCAGGCAACTTCCCGTCTCGGTTCAAAGTGGCCATGGCATTGATACAACGCCATGGCAATCGGACAGCGCAGCTCCAGTTCATGGGCGTGATACCCGCGCAGCAGCAGAGCGAACCAGTGTTGCTGTGGTCCTGGTACCAGGCCGGCACAACGGTAGCCAGCTTGTTCCAGTTGCTGCAAAGCGATTGGTGTGTCCAGGGTGAGCGCCAGCTTCAGGTAGATCAGGCGTTCGGTGGGTAATTTGGCCACTTCATCGACGTGGGCGGGGTGCAAATCATGCAGCGTGACTTCAATACGGTGTTCCCGGCTGGCAATGGTCAGTGGCAGGGTCGTGGGTGTGTCGGCAGGTGCCGGACAACTGCCGAAGTAACGGGTGATCGGGGAGACCCAATCCCGCCAATGATTGGGCCAATCCAGGGCCGGGATGGGATGAGGCTGCAGTGGCAGGCAACCCAGTACGATGCTTTCGCGCCAATCGTTGCCGAATGGCGAATCGACATAATCCAGCATCAGTGCCGTGGTATGAAATCCAAGCGTATTCGCCAGCCGTTGGCTTTGCCCGTGTGACGACACCTGCTTGATGGTCAGCATGCTCAGCCCCTGTTCGCGCGCGTAATCGCACAGGTGGCGGGCTAGGTGGGTGGCGATGCCATTGCCGCGGGCCATGGGGTGAACCACGTTGAGCGCGAATTCGGCTTGATCCGGCGTATCAGCATGGCGCCACAGCACGGCGTGGCCGACGATCTGTTCCCCCATCACTGCCACGGCAGAATGCCAACGCTGCAAGGCATTGTGACGACGGATCATGGTAGGTAGATAGACGTCGGGATAGACATAGCAGTCACCATACACGACACGGAACAGGTCACTGACGCCATCGGCATCGGTTTCCATGAATGGGCGGATGGTCAGGGGGCTGGGG